>CANDKY010000106.1 GCA_947385425.1 uncultured Lachnospiraceae bacterium
CGTCCTGTATTCTTTCCGTGCATTTTGGTGCCCGCGCTGTTTCCAGTTCCGCGCGGGCACCCAAATGCACCTTCCCCGGGAAGGAATACAGCCCGCCCCTGCGTCCTGTATCCCTTCCCTGCATTTGGGCGCCCGCGCTGTTTCCAGTTCCGCGCGAATGCCAAACTGCATTCTCTAAATCCGTCTGTCTTTTTTCCGGCCTGGACAGTCTATAGAAATAGACCGGCACAATTATAGTTTATTGCAATAGACTGGCATTGTCAAGAAAATTCTATCGTGCTGTCCGGTTCTAAATCCTTATCTGCTTTTTTGCATCGTTTTGGACGTTGGCTTTGCTTAACAGGATTTCCTCCGGGTGCCCGTGTGCATAGAAAAATCCCCATCCTGCATTTTCCTACCGGATGGGGATTTTTTATTGCCGCCCTACTTCTTTATAAACCCTTTCAATGTATCCATAGCGCCGGACACCTTATCCGTCATAAGCTTAGCCTTTACACCCTGGATAACCTGTTCCACAATCTCATCCGGCAAATCTATGCCGAGCACGCTTTCCAGCGCCTTCACTGGCTCCTCCTGGAACTGCTCCTGCAATTCCTTATCACTGGAAATCCTTTCCGCCATTTTCATTATCTGTTCCTTTACGTCCATACCTGATCCTCCCTTTTCGTTTTTTCCGATTCCTTTTTCATTATGTTTTATATTCCGCCCGTCCCCCCGGTTCCCCATCCGGCCTGGAATATATCCATAAACCGGATCCTGCCGGGACGGCCGCCCTTCCATTATAACTGCCTTCCGATCTCTGTGCAAGAAAAAATTGCCTGATCAAAATTATTATTGTAATGCTCTAATAAAATATCAGCGATGTTCTCGTAATAAATTCCGTTTTCTTCTCTTTTTTCTCCTAAATAATAAACATATTTCTTAATTGACTTAGACCTGGATATCCTGTTTCTGATTTCATTTACTACTATTTCATTGTCCAGCCACTTTGTCTGATTTATATCTGCAGCATTACTCTTTTTTACTTCAATAAGTTTTATGACATCCGGTTCTGAAATTACAAGATCAATTTCTGCCTGTACCTGCCTGCCATCTGCAAATATACTATCATTATATTTATATATTCTGTGCTTTGTACATTTTCTTTCTGTTTTGAACTGCGAATTTTTATAAACCCTTAAGCACTTCAGCAATTCCTGCTTTTTCTCTATTCCTTTTATAAACTGTATAGCAATGATTTCCTCCAGCAACCTTCCTTTTGCCGCTGATTCTATATTCTTTACTAAACTTTCCGCATCCTCGTCACTTATCCCCTCATGGCTTGATAATATCCTTCTTATTATCCCTTCTGTAATATAATAAGACAGCCCGTGCAATATAGTTAAATCCTCAGCTTCTACTCCTCCGGTATCCGTTTTCACCTCCGGTATGATGCTCAAATTATACAGCAAACCCATTTTCGTAAAAAGCTCGTCAATTCTCGCTAACTGATCATAGGACAATTCTATTTCTGACAATCCAAAACCTAAATTATAAATTTGGAATGCATCCTCAGCCCCCTCCTGTGCAAAACGTATTCTTTCGCTTTTTTTAATATTCAGTTTATTGATTTCCCTACGGCTGTTCTCATTCTTAATTGCCCTTGTAATATCGGCTCTTGTTATTTGCGATTGAATATTTTTTATCGTTATAGATTCTCCAATCAGTTTAAAATACTTAATGATTGACTGCACCAGTTCCTTTGTATCATGTTCACACCCTATAAATTCCTCGTAATCAGAATTGACAATACTCAATGCCACATTAACTCCCAACGCATTTTCCAGGTATTTATCATCCGATTCGACCGTATCATCTAACATGTCCCCATGCTTTATATAACGGTCCAGGGCCTTTTGTTTTTCTTCCGGTGTCGATACAGAAATATTTTTTAATCTGCAATATTCTCCAAATGGTATATAGCTGATATCTTCAAGAATCAATCTTGAATACAATGAATTCTCACCTGCAAGATGAAATGACGCACTCTCTGTCCCTGCTAAAATTACAATAATACCTTTATTAACCAGGCTGTCAATAAATCCCTTCCCCGCCAAAATTAAATCTTCACATAATGTAACTTCATCTATCATAATGCACTTTATACTTTCCAAACAGCATATATATTGAATGAATGAATTTAAATCCTCCAAAGCCGGATATTTAATTTTATTGCCATTAGCCAGTTGCGCAGCATCAAAGGAGTCTCTTGCTGTCTCTTTTCCATTTAAAGTTACAGAAAGCGTAATATAAAGTATTTCCTCGGGCTTTACACCAAATTCCTGCGAATTTAAATATAGCTGGTTCAACAAAGTACTTTTTCCGGTTCTCCTCAATCCTGCCAGACATATTGCATGCCCTAAATTTTCCCCGTTGCTTATTTTATTCTTTATATTATAATATGCATCCCTGTATGACAAAGATTTGAACTGCCCACCGTCAATATTATGGATTCTTCTGATTCCCTTTAACCGATATCTTTCTTCTATAATCACAAGCTTATCAATATCATCTTCACTTAAATCCTGTACGGTAAATTTCATACAAACCCTCCATGCAAACACTGTTTGCCGCTACAAAAGCATTTTTCAGCCAATGCAGCGCTTATACTTATTATAACGCCAATCCGGCCAATATACAATCAATTAAAACAGCACAATTTCCACCTTCATAAACCAGATTACAGTTCCCTCCCCACCCTATGGGACGCCAAGACCGCGCACAGGGCAGGGAATGAACTGTAAAATAATCCAATTTGTTTTATCAAACATGTTTTACATGTTTTTGAAGTGACAGAATTGTTTTTCCCATTTCTGTATGGTATGCTATTTTACAACATTTACAAGTATTTGGAGGGATAAAGATGAATAAGACATGTATCAGACTAAAGAAATTAAGAAAGAAACATAATTTAAGCCAGAAGCAGGTCGCCAGGCATTTAGGGATCCCCCAGCAGACCTACTCCAATTATGAGAGGGATATACGTGAAATCCCTTCCTCGCACATAGCCCGGCTTGCCTGCTTCTACCATGTCAGTACCGATTATCTTCTCGGCGTAAACACGGCAAAGGCAAACCAATATTACCTCGACACGCCCTTTATCCAGGGCATCTCTTTCAGGGACATTATCTACTATCTGCTCCAGTTGGAGCCGCCCAACAGAAAAGCGCTTATCCAATTCCTGGCCTCGCTCAGACATTCCTGAGGAACTGCCGCAAAACAATTTGCAGGACTATGTAACTGATTTTGGAGCAGTTACATAGTCCTGCAATTTCCGAAGAAAATCTATATGCGCTTTTTACCGCATACAAATATATCCCCCATACACAACATATTCCGCCAGCATGATTATCCCTTCGGATCGTCTGATATCATGCCCTTTCCGGCAGAAAAAATATACCTCTATGCTCATCAGCAGCAAAATAACGGTATCCGCCGCATTTTCCATGTTAAAGCCCATCGGGCTGATTGCCGCCGCGAGGCCGAGTATCAGCAGGATATTGAAAATATTTGAGCCAATCACATTTCCCAGCGCCATATCCGCCTGGTTTTTCCGCGCCGCGGCAAATGATGTCACTAACTCCGGCAGGGAAGTCCCAAAAGCCACCACGGTAAGCCCGATCAGGTTCTGGCTCATGCCAAAGGACTCCGCAATCACGGAAGCCCCGTCCACCACCCAGTCGCCGCCAAGAACAATAGCCGCCAGGCCGCCCGCTATATATATCACACACCGGATAACGGAAATCCCCTGCCCGGTTTCCGCCCCTTCCTGCACGCACGTCTCCTGTCTCATTCTTTCCTTCTGTGCCGAGCGCACCATCCAGAACAAAAACACGGCAAAAACAGCCAAAAGAATAATCCCGTCCAAACGGCCCAAAGCCATCCCGGACAATCCTGCTGCCAGAAGCAGCGCCACCACCAGAACAGAAAACGGGAACTCCTTTTTCAATATGCTTGTCTTTACTGCCAGCGGGGAAACAAGTGCGCACATCCCGCAGACTACCATCAGGTTAAAAATATTTGACCCCACCGCATTGCTGACCGCAAGTTCGTTATTCCCCTTCCAGGCCGCTGTGATGCTGACCGCACATTCCGGCGCACTTGTCCCCATGGCCACAATTGTCATGCCGATAATAAACGCGGGCACCCTCAATTTCCTTGCGGCCGCCGAAGCCCCTTCCACGAAAAAATCCGCCCCTTTCGAAAGCAGGGCAAACCCCAAAATTAAAATTACATAAGACATATAGTACGGCATTTTTCTCCTCCTCTGTCCTTTCTAAAAATATTGTATAAAGTTCCATCACCAATTCCCCTTATTTTTCTTAATTTTATGTACGCCGGCTTTTACCAGGCCGGAAACGCCGGCAGGAGAATTTTGAATTACAGAAAAGAGCGTACTTTCGGCATGCAGGCCAGCCAAAACTCCGCTCTTCTTTTCTGTCTTTTTTTTCCGTCCCTTTTTCCGTCTCTTTTTCCGTCCCTTTTTTCCCGTCCCTGCTCTGCCGCCTTTCTCAATGTGTCAGCATGTTTTCAATAAAAATCCCATACCCTTTCGTAGAATCCTGCACCAGCACATGAGTGACCGCACCCACGATTTTCCCATCCTGGACAATCGGGGAACCGCTCATCCCCTGTACAATCCCCCCGGTAAGCGCCAAAAGCTCCGGATCCGTAATGCGCAGGACAATCCCCCGGTTTACATTATCATTGTCCAGATGCGTTTCCAATATCTCTATATCATAATAATCCGGTTCCCCGTTAATACTGCAGATAATCTGCGCCTTCCCCCTGGAGATTTCCTGCTTCAGCCCTATCGGCAAAGGGGAAAAGGGAATGGACGCATAAATCTGATCGCTGCAGCTTCCAAATATCCCCTCGGAAGTATTTTCTTCTATCTGCCCGATAATATTAGACTCATCATACTCGATATACCCTGTCAGTTCCCCCGGCGCCCCGTTCCCGCCTCTTGTAATACCGATGATTTCCGTATGGTAAAGCGTCCCCTTTTCCAATTCCATCAAAGTACTCGTGTCCACATCATTTATCCCGTGCCCGAGGGCTCCGAAATCCGCATGGTTATCCAGATAAGTCATCGTTCCGACACCCTGTGCATTGTCCCTGATCCAGACACCGATTTTATAATCCCCGGACTGGCTGGTCTCCGGCCTTATCTTCAACGACAGATCCTCATCCCCCCGTTTCACCTTAAGCACCATCTCCTGGCCTTCACTGTGCTTTACCTTTTCCACAAAGTCCTTCTTCCCTGTGACCTGCTCATCGTTTACCTCCGTGATATAGTCGCCCGACTGAAGGACATACTGGGCGGGGCAAAGATTTTGCCCGTCCTCCCCCGTAAATGTCCCCACTCCGATAACCAGCACTCCGTGTGTTTTTACATAAATCCCGATCGGGATCCCTGCCGGGGTAAGAGTTTTGTCCTGAATTACCTGCACATCCACCGACTTTAGGGGGATGATGCCGAACAGCTTTAAATCCAGCACATATTTTTCAATTGTATTCGCTTTGAGCGTGACCGGCTTTGCCAGATCGATATGGACGCTGTCCTTTGGAATGTTTGATTTTGTAAACCCGCTTACCTCCACGGCATCCTTATATAATTCCCCCGATGCCGGCACCTGCAGATCCAGCGTCTGATCCACCCCTGCCCTTATCTTTATATTAGAAGGGATTTTTTTCCACAGGGCAAAATAGCAGGCACATACCAAAGCCGTAACACTGCCTGCAAGAGCTACATAAAGACATGTTCTGTATTTTTCAATTCTTGTCCTGATCTTCCTCTTTTTTCTTCGCAAGTTCTCACATCCTTTCACCAATCTCTCATAGTATGTGAAGAACTTGCATTTTTTACTTTAGTATTGTTTTGTTTTTCTTGCCAATTCTTTCATTTCCCGGGCATTTTCAAGAGCAGCCTCCGTAATTTCAGCTCCTCCCAGCATCCGCGCCAGTTCCCTCAAATCCTCTTCCTCTTCAATTTTCCGGATTGTTGTAACCGACCTTCCGCCTTTCGTCCCCTTTTCTATAAGGAAATGCGTATCCGACATGGCGGCAATCTGCGGTAAATGGGTAATGCAGATAATCTGATGCCCTTTGCCTAAAATTCCCAGTTTTTCTGAAACCTTCCATGCCGTTTTCCCGCTGATCCCTGTATCAATCTCATCAAAAATCAAAGAGGATATCTCGTCCTTATCCGCCAGCACAGTCTTAAATGCAAGCATAATCCTGGACAGCTCACCGCCGCTGGCTACCTGGCTCAGAGGCTTGAGTCTCTCCCCTTTATTGGTAGAAATCATAAATTCCACATCATCATACCCGTCCGAGGTAAAATGCCCCGGCTGGGGACGGACCTGGATCTCAAAACGTACATCCTCAAAATTCAGTTCCTGCAGCGCCTGTTTCAACTGACTGCCCAGTTCCTTCGCGCATCTGCTTCTCAGCTTTGACAATTTTTCACAGGACTTTTCCAATTCCTCCAGCATTTCAGCCCGTTTCTGTTCTGTCTCCTGCCTGTAAACTTCATAATTCTCCAGTAAATTCAGTTTTTCCTCTCCGCGCTGCTTATATGCGAGCACCTCTTCGATCGTTTTTCCATATTTTGACTTTAAATGGTTTAATAGGTTCAGCCGGTTTTCCGTCTGCGCAAATTCCTCTTCATCGTATTCGAGGCTTTCCAGATAATCCGCCATCTGCCGGTTAAAATCATTCAGCAGATTATCGATATCTCCCAGCACGGCTTCCAAATCCGCCAATGCCTCATCATAAGAAGAAACGCCCCTGATTTCCCGGAGCGCGCGGCTGATATTTTCCCCGGCACCGTCCCCGGCGCTTTCCCCGGTCATACGGTAGGCCGCATAAGCCGCCTCCTTGATTTTGCGGCTGTTTACCATCCTGCGGTAATCCCGTTCCAGTTCTTCATCCTCCCCGGCCTTTAACTGCGCGTCCCCGATTTCCTCCACTTCAAACCGGAGCAGGGCGGCTTCCTTTTCCCTCGTCTCCCCGTCGCTTCCGTTTTTCTCCAGTTCCCTTGACAGCCTCATATATTCCTGGTAACATCCGCCAACCTTCTTCTTACACTCCTCCGCTTTCTTCCCCGCATACTCGTCCAGAGTTTCCCGGTGCCTGCGCTTTAACAGCAAAGTCTGGTTCTCATGCTGTCCATGGATGGCGATCAGCACCTCCGCTATCTCCTGCAGTTGTTTCGCCCCCACCGTTTCCCCGCAGACTTTACAGACACTCCTGGCAGGCATAATCTTCCTCTGGATGATAAAAGTACCATCCTCTTCCGGGAAAAACTCCAGCTCCTTCAGTTTCTCCCCCTGCCTTTTGTCCAACTGGAAAACAAGCTCAACCAGGGCATATTCCGCGCCGGTACGTATCAGCTCTTTATCCGCTTTCGCACCGAGAGCCAGATTGACGGAACCGATAATCACCGATTTCCCCGCTCCCGTCTCCCCGGTCAGGATATTCAGCCCATCCCCAAAGAATACTTCCTCTTCGTCAATTAACGCCAGATTCTTCACATGTAAACTTACCAACATTTTTTTACTCCTTATGTGCTCTCCGGGCAAGGAGCATCACACAAATTCCGTTTAAAAACAGAACTTCTTCTCACGCTTCCAACATTTTATGCAGCTTATCCATAACAATCTCCGTATCTTCCACAGTCCTTACCGCCATCATTATCGTATCGTCCCCGGCAATGGAACCTACGATTTCCTTAAGCTTCATGGCGTCCACCGCCGCCGCCACAGCCATCGCCATTCCCGATACGGTCTTAATCACCAGGATATTCTGCGCCATATCCATCGACACAAATCCGTCACGCAGGACACGGATGTACTTATCCCCCATATGGCGGTCGTCCTGCTTCAATACCACATATTTCTGCTTCCCTTCACCGGTAGGTATTTTGGAAAGCTGCAGTTCCCTGATATCCCGGGATACCGTCGCCTGTGTCACCTGATACCCGGCATCCCGCAAACGCTCCGCCAGCTCGTCCTGCGTTTCAATATCATAGCTCTCTATCAGCTCCACAATCTTGCCATGCCTGCTCCTCTTCATCGATAACCTCCAAACGAATGCCTCACGCCTCACTCATCTTCTTATGCAGAACTTCCAGAAAGCTGACCTGGTTCAGCTTCACAATCCCTGTCGTCACATCTGCTTTCTCTATCTCTACTTTATCCCCTGTATACAATGCCAGCTTCCGGCTTCCGTCAAAGTTCACTTCCACCTGCTGCACACTCCCTTCCCGTCCTTCCCCAATCTGCAGCTCTACCCTGTCCTTCGGGGAAAGTATGATGCTCCTGGCGTTCAGCGTATGGGGGCAGATTGGCGTCATTAAGATAAGTTCCGCTTTCGGCTCCACGATAGGCCCGCCCGCAGACAGGTTATAGCCGGTAGAACCCGTAGGCGTAGCCACAATCACACCGTCCGCATGGTATTCCTTCAAAAACTGCCCGTTAACATATATCTGGAACCGGATGATCTCCAGGGAACCGCTTCTGGTAACAGTAATATCATTCAACGCATGGAATGCTTCCGTTTCCTGCCGCGCTATCCCTCTTTCTTCGTGCAGCCTCTCATGATAGCTGCCGCGGACTACCCGCCCGGTCAACATCATCCGCTGTTCCACTTCGTAATTATCCGCAATTAACTGATCCAGCGCCGCGTCCAGCCCGCACTCTTCCACCTCAGCCAGATATCCCAGCGTCCCCAGATTGACACCCAGAAGCGGGATATCCCTGTGGATGGTACTGCGTGCCGCTGCCAGCAAAGTCCCGTCGCCGCCAAGCACAAGGATACAGGCCGCACCGCCGGATATCCGCGCGCCTTCCTCTTCCCCTGTCTCCTGCCCCGTTCCCCGGGCAGTACCCGCTCCCTCAGCCGCTTTTGCCGCCTCTTCCAGGGCCTGCCCCATTTCCCGGACAGTACACTTCACGCCGCGCCGCTCCAGATAATCCTTTATATAATTCGTCTTCTCCCAATTCCGATCCTTATGACGGTTGGTAATCACATAGACCTGTTTCATTTCCCCACCTTCTGCAGTGCCTTATGGGCTGCTTCCACCGTTTGCGCGATCCACGCCTGCATCCCGTCTGTCTTTGATACTCCGCGCTCCCATCCCCTTATATGCCGCCCGCACCCTGCTTCTGTATCCAGGTATGCCCTTGCCCCCGCATCCGCTTTGGCTTCGATTTCCGGGTATACCCCTGTCTCCGCATCCGCTTTGGCTTCGGTTTCCGGGTATGCCCCTGTCTCCGGATCTGTTTCTGTCTCCGAATCATATGCTCCGGATCCCACCTCCGCATCTTCCGGCAGTCCCTCCCTTTTCTTCAGATAAACAAGATATTCAATATTGCCCTCAGGCCCCTTAATCGGCGAATAATCCAGCCCTGCCACCTTAAAACCGATGGAATCCGCGTAATCTACGACCTTCCCTATTACCTCCCGGTGAATCCCCGGTTCCCGGACCACGCCCTTTTTTCCCACCTTATCCTTTCCCGCCTCAAACTGGGGTTTAATCAGGCATACCATCTGTCCCTGCGGCACAAGCAGATTTCTTGCCGGCAGCAATATCTTCGTCAGGGAAATAAAGGAAACGTCCACAGAAGCAAAATCAAGCAAGACACCGATATCCTCCGGTTTCACATACCGGAAATTTGTCTTCTCCATACACACAACCCGGCTATCCGTCCGCAGTTTCCAGTCCAACTGCCCGAAACCTACATCTACGGAATACACCTTAGCCGCGCCGTTCTGCAGCATACAGTCCGTAAAACCCCCTGTAGACGCACCGATATCCATACAGACCTTATCCTGCAGTTCAACGCCGAATACCTCTACCGCCTTTTCCAGCTTAAGCCCGCCCCTGCTGACATACTTCAATGTATTGCCCTTTACCTCGATATGTATCTTCGTCCCGTCGAACGAAGCCCCCGCCTTATCCTCCCGCTGCCCGTCCACAAATACATTGCCTGACATAATAACGGCCTTCGCCTTCTCCCTGGACTGCACATAACCCTGCTGAACCAGAAGCACATCCAAACGTTCCTTCATTATGAAATAATCTCCCGCATTATTCTTTCCACTATACTGTCCGCGTCAATACCCAGCTCCTGCTTCAGAATCTCCACATTCCCATGCTCCACATATTCATCGGGAATGCTGACGGACAGTACCCTGCCCCCGCCTGTGCGATCCGCGAAATCCCTGACTTTTTCGCCGAAACCGCCACTTGCCACGTTCTCCTCCATAGTCACCAGCAGCTTATGCCCTGCCAACGCCTCTGCCAGCATTTCTTCATCCACAGGCTTTACAAACCTCGCGTTGACCAGAGAACATAAATACCCTCTTCCCTTCAATTTCAGACGGGCCTGTTCCGCCACCTTCACCATACTGCCGACCGCAAGCAGGCAGATATCCCCTTCTTTATAAATCCATTCACTCTTGCCATAAACAACAGGCTGGCGGTATTCTTTCAGCCCGTCATAAGCTTCCCCCCGCGGATAGCGGACGGCAACCGGCCCTCCGAACTCCAAAGCAAATTTTATCATATCCGAAAGCTCCCATTTGTTTTTCGGAGCCATAATATGCATATTCGGAATGGAAGACAGATACGACAGATCAAAGATGCCCTGGTGGGTTTCCCCGTCGCTGCCTACCAGCCCCGCCCGGTCGATGGCAAATACTACCGGAAGATTCTGTATACAGACATCATGCAGTATCTGATCATAAGCCCTCTGCAAAAAAGAAGAATAAACCGCCACAATCGGCTTCATCCCCCCTGCCGCCAGCCCGGCCGCAAAAGTAACGGCATGCTCCTCCGCGATCCCCACGTCAAAAAAGCGGTCGGGATACATATTGTGAAACCGCTTTAATCCTGTGCCGTCCGGCATGGCTGCCGTTATCGCCACCACTTTCTCATCTCTCTGCCCCAATTTCGTCATTACCGTAGAAAAGATATCCGTATAATTGGCCTTCGCCCTCGGATTGGTGGGCAGGCCCGTTTCGATTTCAAAGGGTTCCGCCCCATGGAATCTGGCCGGATGTCTTTCCGCCGGCGGATATCCCTTGCCTTTCTGTGTCAGGACATGCACAATCACCGCCTTTTTTACCCTTTTCGCCTCCTGCAGTACCCGGATCAGGCGCGGGATATCATGCCCGTCCACCGGCCCCAGGTAAGTAATCCCCATATCTTCAAACATCATCCCCGGAATAACGAGCTGTTTAAAGCTGTTTTTCGCACGCCGTATAAACCGCACCATCTGATCGCCATATTTCGGCACATCCTTCAAAGTATTGTATACCCCGTCACGAAGCCCCAGATAACTGTCCGCCGTCCGGACATTATTCAAATATTTTGACACACCGCCCACATTTTCCGATATGGACATATTATTGTCATTCAAAACGATAATAAAGTTAGTATCGAGCCTGGCTGCATTGTTCAAAGCCTCATATGCCATCCCTCCGGTCAGGGAACCGTCCCCGATCACCGAAACAACCGTATGCTTTTCGCCGTTTAAATCCCTCGCCTTCACCAGCCCAAGCCCGGCAGATATGGAGGTGGAACTGTGCCCGGTGTCGAACGCATCGCAATTACTCTCCTTACGCTTTGGAAAACCGCTCATCCCGCCGAATTTGCGCAGCGTCTCAAAACCCTCCCGCCGCCCGGTCAGAAGCTTATGCGTATAGGATTGATGCCCCACATCCCATATAATTTTATCTTCCGGAAGATTTAACACGAGATGCAAAGCCATGGTCAGTTCCACCGCACCCAGGTTCGAACCAAGATGCCCGCCCGTTACACTTATTTTTTCAATTAAGAATTTCCGGATCTCCTCCGCCAGCGCATTATAGTCCTCTTCCTTTATATCCTTGATATCGTTTACCTGCCGAATACTGTCCAATAACATGTCCATACCCTCTTTATCTTTCCTGAGATAACCCCGTTTTTACCCCTTTATTTTTCCCTGCCCGCCAAATACCGGATCAAATCTTCCAGAAATGCGTTCCGCCCGGAAAAAGAAGCCGCCAGGGAAACCGCTTCTTCCGAAAGCCTCTCTACCTCCTTTTTCGCCTGTTCCATCCCTTTGATCGTCACATATGTCGTTTTATGGTTCTTTTCATCGCTGCCCGCCGCTTTCCCCAAAACTTCCAGGCTGCCCGTAATATCCAGTATATCATCCTGGATCTGGAATGCCAGGCCGATATACCGGGCACATTCCTCTATCCGGCAGACTTCCTCTTCTTTTGCTCCTGCCAGTATAGCCCCCGTCATCATAGCGCTCTCGATCAGCGCCGAGGTCTTATGCTTATGGATGAAAAGCAGCAGTTCCTCCGTTACGGGTTCTAATTCTCCCTTTCCGGAATGCCCCGTCTCTGTATCTGCCACCCCGGCCTGCAGGGCACCCCGCTCTCCTGCCTCCATATCTGCCGCCCCGGCCTGCAGGGCATCCCTCTCTCCTGCCTCCATATCTGCCGCCCCGGCCTGCAGGGCATCCCGCTCCTGCGCCTCTATATCCGCCGTCTGGCCGCCTATCATCCCGTAAATCCCCGCTTTCCCGGCAAATACGGTCAAAGCCTTCGCTACCCGGCCACATTCCTCTTCCCCTGCCTTTTCAAAAGCTTTCACAGCCGTTTCAAACGCATAATTTAACAGCCCGTCGCCGGCCAGCACCGCCATACCTTCCCCATATACCACATGGGTCGTCTTCCTGCCCCGGCGGTATTCATCATTATCCATACAGGGAAGATCGTCATGCACCAGCGAATAAGTATGCAGCATCTCCAGGGCTGCCATAAACGGCTCTATCACTTCCCCTTCCCCGCCAAATAAACGATACGTCTCCTGCATCAGAATTGGACGAAGCCTCTTCCCTCCGGCAAGCACACTATAATTCATAGCCTCTATCACCGTTTTCTGATACCCCTCCTCCGCAGGCAGATACTTCCTGATAATACTCTCCGCCGATGCCGCCCTGTTCTCCAATTCTTCCTTAAAATTCATCCGTCTGTCCATCCTCGTTGATTTTCCATACTTTCTTTTCAATCTTATCAATCTTATTACTGCAGTATTTCAGCACTTCCATCCCCTGCTGGTATATACGGAAAGAATCTTCCAGCGTAATATCCTCCGCTTCCAGTTGTTCCACTATCTCCTCCAGTTTCCCGAAGGAATCTTCCAGCGACAAATCCTGCTCTGCATCTAATTGCACCTCTGCTCCCATTTCCGCCTCCTGTCCCGTTTCCGACGGCACCTTAAAGCTTCTCTTCACGCTTCGCCAATGCTTTCGCGGTTATCCGCCCATTCCGCACCTGGATATGGAGCGTATCCCCGATTTCCACCTGCCCGATATCATTCACCGTTTTTCCTGCCTCATCCGAAACATAAGAAAACCCCTGGTTCAGCTTATCCAACGGCGACAGCCCCTTCAGCCTCTCGATATAAACCTCCAGCCTGTGCCTTTTGTCCGTCAGAACCGCCCTCATTGCATTCCCCATGCGCTCTTCCAGCTTCACGGCATACATCCTCTTCTCCCTGATCTGGCTGGCAGGGCTTAAATATTTCAGTTTCAGCCCGTAATGCTCCGCCCGGCTCCGGTAAAGGTTCACCTTATTCCTCATAAGCCGTTCAAGGGTATATCGGTAATCCGCCAGTCCCTCTTCAAATTTCCCGTACTCAAATACCGCCAGTTCCGCCGCCGCGGAAGGCGTCGGTGCGCGCAAATCCGCCACATAGTCCGCAATCGTCGTATCCGTCTCATGGCCCACCGCCGAAATCACCGGAACCTTGCAGTCAAAAATCGCCTGTGCCACCGCTTCCTCGTTAAACGCCCACAGATCCTCAATGGAACCGCCGCCCCGGCCCACAATCATCACATCCACGCCATAGCGTTCCAAAACCTTTATCCCCTTCACAATAGAAGGGACCGCCATATCCCCCTGGACAATGGCGGGATACAGGATGATCTGCACATACGGGTTTCTCCGCGAAGTAATATTGATAATATCCCTCACCGCCGCCCCGGTAGATGCCGTGACAACACCTAACGAACGTATGAACCTGGGGATGGGCTGCTTATAATAAGCGTCAAACATCCCCCTCTCTTCCAGTTCCCTTTTGAGCCGTTCATACTTCTCATACAACAGTCCTGCGCCGTCCAGCACTATCTGCTTTGCATACAACTGGTATTTCCCGTCCCGCTCATAGACATCCACCGTCCCGCCCACAACAACCTGCTGGCCTTCCTGCAGCCGAAAAGCAAGACCGGAACGGTTCCCTGCAAACATAACGCAGGAAATCGTTCCTTTCCCATCCTTTAACGTAAAATAAATATGCCCGGAGGAATGGTACTTACAGTTGCTCACTTCCCCCTTTACAAAAAGCGACTGCAGCATAAAATCCTGCGAAAACATATTTTTAATATACTGGTTCACCTGTGCTACTGTATATACATTCTGTCTCATTCTCTTTTACGCCTACGCAAATTTAGCAAGCACACCGTTCACAAAGGACGGCGAATTTTCCTGCCCAAACTTTTTCGCCAGTTCCACTGCTTCATTGATCGCTACGCCGGTCGGTATATCCCCGTCAAACTTTATCTCATAAACCGCCAGGCGTATCAACGTCAGATCCACCTTCCCCATGCGCCCTGTCTCCCAACTCTCCGCCTTCTCGTTGATCATACCGTCAATCGTCTCCAGCTTTGCAATAATATCCCCGCATTTCGTCCGGATATATTGTTCATCCTTTTCGTCCGCTATATTCTCTTCATCCTCAAAAAACAATTTTTCCTGCTCCGGCATATCCTCCAGCGTATTAAATTCCACACGGAACAAAAGCTTGAAAATCTGCTCCCGAAGTTCTCTTCTACCCATCTGTCCTCTCTGTCCTTTATGGAAGGTCCAGCCAGCCTGTCCTCTGCAAACGCTCCAGACTGCCTGCCCTTTAACAAACTGCCCGGCCAGCCTGTCCTCTGCAAACGCTCCAGACTGCCTGTAAACTCTCCATCCTACCTGTCCTTCACCATATTTACGCCCGCAATCCTTATATTTACATCCGACACTTCCAGGCCGGTCATATTTTCGATTGCCGTTTTCACCTTTTCCTGCACCCTCTGGCTGGTAGCCGGGATATTATAACCATATTCCATAATCAATGCCAGATCGACCCTTACCACCTTATTCAGCACATCGACCTTCACACCCTTTTTCAGATTCTTTACGCCGACCTTGCTCATCAGTTCATTGGTCACATTGCCGGCCATAGCCGCCACACCCTTCACTTCCGTCGCCGCAATCCCCGCAATCATAGCCACCACATCATCCGCAATCTTAACCGAACCGATCCCTTCTTCCGCCTTCAACTCACATGCATTCTTCTCCAGATCTTTTTCCTTTTCCATATAAAAACCTCCAATTCCACATACAAGCTTATTATTCCCATGATACCAAAATTTTAATGTTTTGCATAGTCCAATCTTAAAATTCCCAAAGAAATTCATTACTTTACACAATCAATGTCATTAACTTAAGCTTTTCGGGGCGCTGCAGACCATATATCTCAATCCGGACCATCGAAAGACGCCGGCACTTAGG
>CANDKY010000107.1 GCA_947385425.1 uncultured Lachnospiraceae bacterium
CCCTTGCGTTTGACAGCATTTTTTTCTTAAGTTAATGACATTGGGAGTGAACTGTGACGTGTCCGGACAATAATATAAAATAACCATATCCCCATACATATTATTCCTGTCACAACCAATAATAAGAAAAACATATGCAACAGTAAAAAATATAGAATCAGGAGGTTCCAGCCCTATGGAAAAATTACAGGAACGAACAAAGAAAACAATGGACGGCAACCAGGCCGCCGCCTACGTATCGTATGCGTACAGTGAAGCAGCCGCTATTTATCCAATCACCCCGTCTTCCACAATGGCGGAATATACGGACGAATGGGCAGCGGAAGGCCGTAAGAATATATTCCGGCAAACCGTACAGGTTTCGGAAATGCAATCGGAAGCCGGCGCTGCCGGTGCGGTACACGGCGCCCTGGCTGCCGGTGCGCTGACCGCCACTTTTACCTCATCCCAGGGGCTGCTTCTCATGATCCCGAACCTATACAAAATAGCCGGGGAACTTTTGCCCGGTGTATTCCATGTCGCCGCAAGGACGATTGCCTCCCATGCCCTGTCCATTTTCGGCGACCATTCCGATATCTATGCCTGCCGGCAGACAGGCACCGCCATGCTTGCCAGCAGCAGCGTACAGGAGGTCATGGATCTGACCCCGGCAGCACATCTGTCCGCCATAAAGGGCAGGGTGCCCTTTATAAATTTCTTCGACGGTTTCCGCACTTCGCATGAAATGCAGAAAATAGAAATCTGGGACTATAATACCTTAAAAGAAATGGCGAACATGGAAGCCATCGCGCTGTTCCGCCGGAATGCCCTGAATCCCAACCGCGGGAAAATGATGGGTTCCGCACAAAATCCCGATATCTTTTTCCAGGCGCGGGAGGCATGCAACCCCTATTACAATGCGCTGCCCGGCATCGTGGAAAAATATATGGAAGATATCAACTCCCGGATAGGGACCCGCTATGGGCTGTTTAACTATTACGGGGCCCCGGACGCGGAACATATTATCATCGCCATGGGTTCTGTCTGCCAGACTATAAAAGAGACAGTAGATTATCTTAACACAAAAGAAAATACCCGATATAAAACAGGGCTGATAGAAGTACATCTCTACCGCCCTTTTTCCGCTGCCCATTTGCTGCAGGCCATTCCCGGAAGCGTACGGCAGATTACTGTCCTGGACCGCACAAAAGAGCCGGGTGCCGCCGGGGAACCTCTCTATCTGGATGTTTTGGCCGCCCTGAGAGACACGGCTTTTCATAATATTCCGATCCTCTCCGGCAGATACGGGCTTAGCTCCAAGGATACAACCCCGGATCAGATATATGCCATATTCCGCAATATGGACGATACAAAAAAAGACAGAAAGGCTTTCTTCACCGTCGGCATTACCGACGATGTAACCAATATGTCCTTACCGGTAAACGCCCATATCCAAACCGCCCCTTCCGACACAATATGCTGTAAATTCTGGGGATTGGGCGGTGACGGGACAATCAGCGCAAATAAAAATTCCATTAAGATTATCGGAAACAATACGGATAAATATGTACAGGCATATTATGATTATGATTCCAAAAAGTCAAGAGGGCTGACCATATCCCATCTGCGGTTCGGCGGTTCCCCGATACGTTCTGCCTATCTGATCAGCCGCGCCGATTTCGTCGCCTGCCATAACCCTGTTTACCTCCACAAATATGATATGGTACAGGAGGTAAAAGACGGCGGCACCTTTCTGTTAAACTGCTATTTTAAAGAAGAAGAACTGGAACAATATATCCCCGGCCAGGTCAAGCGCTATATTGCGGAACATAACATAAAATTTTATGTTATCGACGCCATCCGGATCGGCAAGGAAATCGGCCTGAATAACAAAATCAGCACGATTCTGCAGGCTGCCTTTTTCCGCCTCTCCGGTATCCTTCCTATCGAAGAGGCTGTACGCCTGATGAAAGAAGCCGCTGAAAACAGTTACCGGAAAAAAGGCGATAAAGTTGTGCGCATGAATTATGAAGCCATTGACCGCGGGATCAAAGACGTAATCCGTATATCCGTACCGCCGGAATGGAAACATGCTTCCTGTGAGCCTCTGGACGAGAAGCTCCTTCCCGGCCGGCCGGCCCTCCTGGATTATGTCGGAAATATACAGAAAAAAATTACAAAACAGGAAGGCAATTCCCTGCCTGTATCCGCTTTTCTCCCTTATGCAGACGGCTCCTTCCCCTCCGGTTCCTCGGCGCATGAACGGAGGAATGTGGCGACAGAGATGCCTTCCTGGATACCGGAAAACTGTATCCAGTGCAACCGCTGTTCCTTTGTATGCCCCCATGCCGTTATCCGTCCCGCTGTTATGACCGAAGATGAGCGTTCCAAAGCCCCCGAAGGAATGAAAACCCTTCCTATGCAGGGACTGCCCGGATTTTCCTTTTCCGTAATGATATCCGAAGTTGACTGTACCGGCTGCGGATCCTGTGCCGGCGTATGTCCCGGCAGACAAGGGAAAAAAGCATTGGAAATGCATCCCGTTAAGGAACACGAAGAGCGCCAGCAATATTTTGATTACGGCAAATCCCTTCCGCCCAAACAGGAGGCAGTGGAAAAATTCAAAGAAACTACCGTCAAAGGCAGCCAGTTTAAACAGCCGCTTCTGGAATTCCACGGTGCCTGTGCCGGCTGCGGGGAAACGCCCTACGCCAGGCTGGTAACACAGCTTTTCGGCGAACGGATGTATATTGCAAATGCTACCGGCTGTTCCTCCATATGGGCAAATTCATCCCCCTCCACGGCATACACCGTAAATAAGCAGGGGCAGGGGCCTGCCTGGTCCAATTCCCTGTTTGAAGATGCGGCGGAATTCGGGTATGGGATGCTGTTGGCCCAGGCTGCCCTTCGCAAGCGGCTGAAACAGCAGGCGGAAACGCTTCTTTCCATGTTACGGGAAAGCGCTCCCGGCAAGCCATCGGCACTGCAGGAGGCTGCGGAACAATGGATCGCTTCTTTTTCCGACGGCAGGGAAAACCAGACAGCCACAGCCGCTCTCATAAAAGCGCTCCAGTCTGACGGATGCGGCCCCGAGCCGCTTGGTGCCCGTGATACACAGTCTGAGGATTTGGAATATGATGCGCTGCAACCCAGGGCGTACCTGTGCCGCAGCCTGTTGGAAAATAAAGACTTCCTCTCAAAAAAATCCCAGTGGATATTCGGCGGCGACGGCTGGGCTTATGATATCGGTTTTGCCGGCCTTGATCATGTACTGGCTTCCGGAGAGGATATCAATATCCTTATTTTCAATACCGAAATCTATTCCAACACAGGCGGGCAGGCTTCCAAAGCAACGCCTATGGGATCCACAGCCAAATTTATTTCCGGCGGAAAAAAGATATCCAAAAAAGATTTGGCTGCCATGGCTATGAGTTACGGCTATGTCTATGTCGCGCAGATCGCTATGGGTGCGGATTACAACCAGACCATAAAGGCGATTACAGAAGCGGAAAGTTATCCCGGCCCTTCCCTTATCATCGCCTATGCGCCCTGCATCAGCCATGGTATACGCGCCGGGATGGGCAGTTCCCAGCATGAAGAAGCAAAAGCAGTGGAAACCGGTTACTGGCACCTCTTCCGTTTCCATCCTTCTTTAAAAAAAGAAGGTAAGAATCCTTTTATCCTGGACAGCAAAGAACCCTCCTGCGCCTATACCGAATTCCTTTCCGGGGAAAACCGGTACGAAGCATTAAAAAAGGCTAATCCGGAAGCCGCTGAAAGCCTCTTTTCAGAAGCAGCAAAAATTGCCGCACAAAGATATCAATATTTGAAGAATTTAGTCGCTCTGTATGGAGAACATCTGCTATAATATCTCATATGACGGCTGATAAAGCCATCCACTAAAAAGAAAAGAGGTAAATATTATGAAAGCAACAGAAGTAAAACAGGACATTTACTGGGTCGGCGCTACCGACTGGAACATCCGCAACTTCCATGGTTACAGCACGGGACGGGGCACCACTTACGGCGCTTATCTGATCATGGATGAAAAAATTACACTCATTGATACGGTAAAGGCCCCTTTCGCAGAAGAAATGCTGTCCCGCATCAGTGATATCGTTTCCCCGGAAAAAATCGATATCGTAATCTCAAACCATGTGGAGATGGATCATTCCGGCTCATTGCCTGCAGTAAGAAAACTATGCCCCAATGCCTCCATTTACACCTGCAGCCCTGCAGGTGTGAAAGGGCTCACTGCCCACTACGGCCCGGGGGAATATCTTCCTGTAAAGAGCGGGGACTCTGTCTCTATCGGAAAGCGCACGCTGACTTTCGTCTCCACCCCCATGCTGCATTGGCCGGATAATATGGTAACTTACTGTCCGGAAGAAAAGATCCTTTTCTCCAATGATGCCTTCGGCCAGCATTTTGCCTCCTCGGAACGCTTCGATGATGAAGTTGATCTGTCCCTTGTCCTGGAAGAAGCTAAGAAATACTACGGCAATATTATCATGTGCTACGGAAGGCAGGCGCAGGCTGCATGGAATACCGTAAACGGCCTGGATATCGATATCATTGCCCCCAGCCATGGGGTTATCTGGCGCAGGAATATACCGGCCATTATGGATGCCTATGCATTGTGGAGCAGCAATGAGCCTTCTACAGGGGCAATCGTAGTCTATGACAGTATGTGGAATTCTACCGACTCCATGGCAAAGACGATTGCGGAAGCCTTCGGCGACAGCGGTATCCATGCCAAACTGTACGATCTGAAAAGCAACCATTATTCGGACATAGTGCCGGATCTGCTTACCTGCAAATATATCGCAGTAGGTTCTCCTACGCTGAATAACCAGATGATGCCTTCCGTAGCTGCCTTCCTCTGCTATCTGAAGGGCCTTTCTCCAAAAAACAGGGAAGCCTTCGCTTTCGGTTCCTATGGTTGGAGCGGACAGAGCATCGAACTGGTGGAAAAAGAACTGGAAGCCTGCGGTTTCCATATTTGCCTGGATAAAATACGCATCCCTTACATTCCTTCTGAGGAACAGCTTCAGAAAATATATACTGATGTTACGGATATTCTGAAATAAAGTATCCTTTTTATTCAATTCCAAAATCAGGTATCTACAGCGGGAATCAAATGTATTGAAAAATGATTTGTTCCCGCTTTCTTCGTGCCTGTCTTTCCGCCAATGCATTTCCCGATGCTTTATACTCCAATTATGCATGCAAATATTATAGGATAGGTATTATCAGTTTTTGCCTTTTTTTGTCAACAATATGAATAATTTTTACAACAATTTTCATTCTATTGCTAAATGATGTATTCTACAATCGATGAAGATACATGTTTAGGAAATAGATGATACAAAAATAACATGTAAGAGGTGGAACCAATGATAAGAATAGGTATTTATGATTCAGACATGCTAATGCTGTCTGAAATGGAAAGTCTTCTCCTGAAACTGGGGAGTGAAGAGAAGATTTTTGTGGATATCGATGTCTTCAATACAAAATCGGAATTTTTATCTCACCTGAGCGGAGATGTATTCGATCTGATCTATGTAAGTATAGATAAAGATTATGAAGACACTGTCTGCCTGGCAAACAAAGCGAAACAATACAATCAGCACATCATTATTATCTATGTAGCGGAGAATGAAAGTCTTTGGAAGGTATTATTGGAAGCCAATATGTTCCGTCTAATTACCAAGCCAATCGAGCCTGGATTTTTCCGCAAATGTTTCATAGACGCATGTGAGAGTCTGGATAACAGGAAAAATTATTTCGAATATAAATACAGAGGTAAAATTTGCCGTGTTATATTCAATGACATCCTGTTTTTTGAAAGCAGCGGACGATATGTCATCATCCACACAAAAGAAGAAAGCACCAGAATGATCGGAACGTTAAGCACAATCGAATGCCAGCTCCAATACGCAAAGGCCGCTTTCCTCCGCATTCACCAATCCTATCTGGTCAATGAAATGTATATCAAAAACATAAAGCGTACTTCCCTTTGCCTCTTTAACGGAACCCAGCTCCCCATCAGCAAAAGAAGATATCCGTGCCTCAGGGAAGTCCTGCTGAAACCGAAAATCTCATAAAAATCTTGTCAGCCACATCAATCCCATACGGCCTGTGCAGCGGATGCACAGGCCGTAATCTTTTTATGCACAGCCCCATGCAGAGGAAGTATGCCGCTAAGGCGGCGCATGGGGCGCGCGGCGGGCAGGGGAAAAGCCTCCCCTGCCCGATTGCATATTTTAATACGCTTTCCCCCAATAAACCATCTTTTTGGCAGGTTTCCCGCAATAGACGCAGGTTTCGGAAAGGCATTCCTGTCCATAAGGCATACAGCGGCTGGTCACTGCCATATCCTCCTTGATTTTCTCCTCACATTCCGTTTCCCCGCACCACATAGCTTTTACAAAACCGGCCTTTTCCGCAAAGGTTTTTATAAATTCCTCCCTTGTCCTTGCAGTATAGGTATGCGCCTCCAAATGGGCTTTTGCTTTCCGGAACATACTTTTCTGGATATCCTCCAGGATTTTAGCCGCCGCTTCTTCCAGGCTGTCCAGGCTGACTTCCGTCTTTTCGCCGTTATCCCGGCGGCAGATAATACACTTTCCGGCTTCTATATCTTTAGGCCCTATTTCCACGCGGATCGGTATCCCCCTCATTTCCTGCTCGGAAAACTTCCATCCGGGGCTCTTGTCGGAATCATCCACTTTCACCCGGAAACCGGAAAGCCTTTTCTTAAGCTCATACGCCTTATCCAAAACGCCCTCTTTCCTCTGCTGGATCGGAATAATCATGATCTGGACAGGCGCCACTTTGGGAGGAAGCACCAGGCCGGAATTATCTCCATGGACCATGATAATCGCACCTATGATTCTTGTGGACATTCCCCAGGATGTCTGATGCACATATTTCAATGTATTGTCCTTATCCGTAAACTGAATGCCGAATGCCCTGGCAAACCCGTCGCCGAAATTATGGCTCGTTCCTGACTGCAGTGCCTTGCCGTCATGCATCAGGGCCTCTATCGTATAGGTAGCTTCCGCTCCGGCAAACTTCTCTTTCTCCGTTTTGCGTCCTTTCACCACGGGGATAGCCAGCACTTCTTCGCAAAACCGCGCATATACATCCAGCATCTGCTCCGTCCTCGCCTGCGCTTCATCGGCTGTCGCATGGGCCGTATGCCCCTCCTGCCATAAAAATTCCCTGGAACGCAGGAACGGCCGCGTTTCCTTTTCCCAGCGCACAACGCTGCACCACTGATTATACACTTTAGGCAGATCACGGTAAGAATGAATATCCCCTTTATAAAAGTCACAGAAAAGCGTCTCGGATGTGGGCCTTACGCACATCCTCTCCTGCAGAGGATTTAATCCCCCATGTGTTACCCAGGCCACTTCAGGCGCAAACCCCTCCACATGATCCTTCTCCTTCTGCAGCAGGCTTTCCGGAATAAACATAGGCATATAGACATTCTCCACCCCTGTCTCTTTGAACATATCGTCCAACTGCCTCTGGATAAGCTCCCAAATCGCATAACCTGCCGGTTTGATTACCATACATCCTTTCACATTGGAATAATCAATCAATTCCGCCTTCTTCACCACATCCGTATACCACTGGGCAAAATCCTCCTCCATGGATGTAATCGCTTCTACCAATTTCTTTTCCGCCATTTTATCCTCCTTATCATAACAATATATTACAAACTTCTTCTGCATGGGGCTGTGCATAAAAAATACCGGACCCCAATCCCATCCAAGGGACCGGGAATCCGGCGTTACCACCCTGATTAATGCAGCATTCCGCCGCATCCTCTCCTCATACCGTTAACGCCGGTGCTACGCTGCATTTATGCCGGAAAGCTTTCTCATGCAAAACTCCAAGGCCGGTTCCGGATACCCGTGTAAGCGCCTCCCACCAAACAGCGCCCTCTCTGAAACACCGGTTGCCCGTACTAATCCTCTTCTTCGTTGCTTAATATTAATCTGCAAACCTTTTGATTTGTAATTTCTTAAATTCTAGTTTAAAAATGTTGATTTGTCAACTTCCTTTTTCCATTCTGTACAGACATTCCCCCATCCCCAGCATCAAAAATACATAAGGAGTACTTAAAACCTGCTGGAAACTGACTACATTATGTATCGTATAGGCAAATACACTGAATCCGAATATACACAAATATCTCCCCTTTCCCTTAAAGACCTTTTCCCCATAATACATAAACCGCACCACTGCGCTTACAAAAATACCCCCATAACTGATAAAGCCCAGAATACCCGTATTCACCAACATATTCAGCCACTCATTATGGGCATTCGTCAGCCTGGCCCCATCGAACTGTTTCTTCACATCCTTCGCCAAATCCGGGATAGTATACAAAAAATTCGCAAAACAGTCCGGCCCAACCCCGATCAGCTTCTTAAGCCCCGGTATATTGCGGTAAATCTGCACGGCGGCTGCCCAGGTAGCACCTCTTGCGCTTCCCCACTGATCATCAAACTTTAGGAAAGACATCCCTCCCATAAACCGGATCCCGTCTTTTATCCGGCTGTTAACTGCCAGAAGAAGAATATAAACCCCCACTGTGATCACTACTGTTAAAACCGTAATCTGGCGTATGATTTTCCATTTCCCCACTTCAAAATGCTTTGTCTTGTCCAGCAGGCAAAGCAGGCCGTATAACACTGCCAGCACCGCCAAAGCGGCCAGTGTTATCCTTGAAAGGGTAATCCGGTCACTGACGCTCCCCTGATAATAATTAAACGCTGCCGGCTGCCTTAACCGCCACAGCCGCAAGCCTTGGCAGACTATGCAGAAAAGGGCCGCAAGCTGCAGGAAATGCTTCATCGCTTCCGTACTTTTAAAAGAAACACAAAACAGGAAAAAATACAGCCCGGCAAAAACAATAAATACACTGTTGCTGCCCTGGCTGACCCCTGTAGCAATCCCTGCCGCAGTAAAAAGCATGCCCGCCGCCCTCAGCCACAGCCCCTCCGCTTTCCAGTACAAAATGAAACCAATGGGGAACAGCACTGCCCAATACCCGCTGTACCAGTTAATATTCCCCATAGTGGAAAGGAAGCTGGTATTTTCCGCCCCCTCAACCCAAAACGGGTACACGGAAAAACGGTTCAGCAGGCCCAGGAAAAACACTACTCCCGCCGCCCCCATAAAGGGCAGCAACATTTTTTCCTCATATTCCCAGAACCGGGATACCAGAAAATAAGAGAGCACAAACACAAGCTGCATCACTGCCCCCATATACCATCCGTTTTCACCGGAAAATGCCGTCTGTTTATATTCCGAACCGATATAAGACAAAATAACACATATCCCATAGGCAAGCACTGCCCAATCCGTGCCGGACAATCTCCCCACCCAGCGGGCATCCGCCTCCGGTATTCCGTCCGTATCCCTGCCCTCTTTTCCTTTTCCGCCGGATAGATAGTTTACGATATGGAATCCCACGCACAATAACACAAACGGCAGTATAAGGCTGAAGCCGCCAAATGTCATAACCTTATAAAAATGATACTTTTCCTTACCTACTTCCAGATACCCATTCCGTAAATAGAATGGAAACATACAAAAAACAATGAACAGATATGCCGTCACCAGCAAGGAAGCCGCTTCCTCGCAAAACGCTTCAATCCTCTCCATATCCCTTCCGCTCCTTATTTAACTCCGCATTTCTTCCCAGCCATGCTTTCCGGCACTGTAAAACCTCATATACCGTAATCAGGGCCAGAGGCCCCTTGACGATACCGAATATACCGAACAGTTTTACTCCCGCATATACGGAAAAAAGTATCGCTACAGGGAATATCCCCATCCTCTCCCCTATCAGTTTCGGTTCCAGAAATTCCCTTGTCACAGCACAGACTACATATAGAATAACACATATCGCCGCTTTTGTATAATATCCATTTAAAATCTGCCAGAATGCCAACGGCATAAGGACCATCCCTGTCCCGATAAAAGGAAGCATATCCATGAAACCGGTAAACAAGCCTATCCCGATACCGCCTTCAATCCCTGCCAGAAATAACACTGCCGAACAAACCGCACTGATAATTAAAAGTATAATAAACTGCGCCCGGATAAAAGTCCCTATATGCTTAAAAATCTTCTTCCCGAGGCCAAGCACCCACCTTATCTCCTCCCGGCTTCGCAGCCCCTCCATAATCTGCCGGTAATCCTTGGCCAACAAGACCGAAGCAATAATCATAATGGCAATAAATCCCACTATCGCGGCTATATTTTTCACATAATTTACGGACTCATTCATTATTTTCGGCACAACCTGCACCTGAAAATTCTCTATAAATATATTAACCCTTTCCAGGACAAACTGTTCAATCCCATCCCCGTCCATGCCGAATTTCTGTTCCATCCCTGCACAGCAATTTCCCACAAACAGATAAAACTTTTCTTCAAACAGATCTATCCTGCCAAACAAATCCCCCAGCTTATGGAAAAGGAACACAGCAAAGCTCCACACGGACACTCCCACGGTAATGCACAATATGATAAGGATACCTGCTGCCAGAAATCCCTTTTTCACATGATACTTTTTCTGAAACTTCTCCAGCACCGGATGAAAGGCACTGACAAAGGCAAAAGCAAAAAGAAAGGGAGCAGCCAGAGGACTCAAATATTTGAATCCTATGTATACTCCTGTTATCACTATACATACAACCCCATATTCCCTTATTTTACCCGTTACTTTTTTTTCCATCAACAAATCCCCATCCCTAAAACATGCTGACTGTTCCAGGAATTAGTATGAATCTTTTCCTGCCGGATTATTGACAGAATGCGAAAAAAATCTCAGGAATTAACTGGAAATCCGCCGGACGGTTCTATTTCAAAACACATTTCCCTGCCTGTCGCTGGATGGGAGAATTCCAGGCGGTACGCACAAAGGGCCACGTCCCTTACCCCTTTTTTCCGGCTCAAATCCTTCGATACGCTGCTGCCGTATTTTTTATCGCCAAGCAATGGCATTCCGGCGTTTGAAAGCTGCACACGGATCTGATGGTGCCTGCCTGTAACCAGTCCAACCCTTACAAGCGCAATCCACAGGCCGTCCGCCGCCTGTTCCGTCCTCATAATCCTGTAGGACAGTTCCGCCCGTTTTGCCCCCGGCGTGCTTTCCGCCGCAACTTTTGAAATGTTCTCCTTTCCGTCCTTTACAAGGTAATCCGTAAGGGTATGCCCCGCGCCCGTTTCCGCCTGTTCCGAAAGCACTGCCGCCGCATAATAACTTTTGTTCATAATATGCTTTTTGTTCTGGGCATTTAATTTTGCCGCCGCATTCCTTGTCTTTGCAAAGACAAGAATCCCCTCCACAGGCTGATCCAGGCGGTGGATTATCCCTATATAGGGCGTACCCAGGTAATTTTTCAACATACTTTCCATATCCGGTTCCCCTATCCGGGAAGTCTGTGTCGGAATCCCCGCCCGTTTACGGCAAACGATGATTTCCTTATCCTCAAATAAAATATCACTGTCCGTCAAACCACAATTTCTCCTGTTAACAGTTCCCAATAAACACATGTTCCAAGTACTCCCCCGCTTTCCCGGCCAGGCGGGCAATCGTCCCCACATCCGTCGCCTGTACCTCTGTCTTATGATATACCGGAAAAAACCTTGTCACATGGAGCGGGATTTCCCTGCCAAGAGATGCAATCCACTTTGCCTCTTCCTCCATAGTCGCGATATCATCGTTCTCCCCGGGTACAATCAAAGTAGTCAGTTCCACATGGCACTCCCTGGCCGCACGGGTTATAAACCCCTTCACTGCCTGAAAACTGCCGGAAAGATCCCGGTAATATTTTTCACTGAATCCTTTCAAATCGATATTCATGGCATCTATATACGGCAGAATCTCTTCCAATACTTCTACGGAAGCCGTACCGTTTGTGACCAATACAGTTTCCATACCGGCCCGCTTAACCAGCCTGGCCGTATCGCGCACATACTCCCAGCCGACCAGCGGCTCGTTGTAAGTAAACGCCACACCGATATTTCCTGAAACTCTGCAGGCAGCAGCCCTGCCTGCCAGTTCCTCCGGCGACAGATAAACCGCATCCGCCTTTTCCTTTCCTGCCATTGAAATCTCAAAATTCTGGCAGAAAGGGCATCTTAAGTTGCATCCGTAACTCCCGACAGACAAAATCCTGCTTCCCGGGCGGAAAAGCCTGAGGGGTTTCTTCTCTATCGGATCCAGGGCAAAAGAAGTTATCTGCCCATAATTTTCGCAGACAACGGTTCCGTCCACATTTTTCCTTGCCCTGCAGAACCCCCTTTGCCCGGGCTCCAGGCTGCAATGGTGTACGCACACCCGGCAGATTGTTCCCATAGTGTCCCATCCTCTTTCTGAATTGTTTTTAAACGTCAATAATGCCGGACTACTTCAAACCGCTCCAGGGATACCTCTTCCTCCTCGCCGATGCCGGCCTTACGCTTTGCGATTGCAATCTGCTCTTCTACCGTATCCACTCCCGCCAAATCGGGAAGCAGCAGCCCCCGTTTCCTTCCCTTTGTTACAATCACTCCATAACGGTGTACATCCAATTCCGCTGCCGACTCAATTTTCTCGCACTCCCCAAGGATATCAACACTAATCACCAGTTTTTCAAGTTCTTCCGGCCCGACAGGTGAAAACCGGTAGTCTCTGGAAGAAGCGCTGACCGCATTATTTACAATTTCCTGCGCAATCGATCCCTGTGTTGCCTGTATCGTACCGATACATCCCCGCAGGCTGCCGTCTTTCTTAATGGATACAAACGCCCCTGCTTTCCGGCAATACATCTCCTCCGGCAGATCCTTTGAAATTTCCGGTGTCTTACCGGTACGGACATAAGTCTCTATCGTCTTACGTGCCAACTGTACATACGGGTCTTCTTTGCTTCTCAGAGCCAGGATCCGCTGCTTCTCCTTTTCTTCATACTGCTCCTTAAAATTCCGCGCCGGGTCGTCGCCGTTAACCCTGTACATACATATACCGTACCCGACACCGAACGGCCCCTCATAGGACAGGCTCCTGCCCGTGACTTTTTTCCTGTCCAGCGCCCCCGCCATAATTGTAAAGGAACGGTGCCCGCACTCTCCTGCCTTATCGCAGAAATCTTCGGAAAACTCCAGCAATTCCCCGAAATCGGCCCTTCCCATGACATCCATAATGCGGCTGTCGTAAACAGGCCCCTCCTCCCGGAACCCGTAAGGCCCTTCTTCCTTCAATCTGTGCGACAAATCCCCGCTTGCTATCAATACCGTCCGCCGTCCCAAAAGTTCCGCCGTCGCTTTTATACACCGGCCAAATTCATAATGATCCGCAAGCGGCAGCCCGGATAAACCAACTCTCACCAGTTTATAATCCCTCAAATATTGGTTTACAAAATACAGCGGCACCATAGTCCCGTGGTCAAGTTTCTTCTCCCTCTCCCCATCCGTTCCCGCCGGCAGCCCTTCCGCCGCTGCTATCCTGCACAGGCTTGCGACAAATTCCGTATCATAAACCGCCGTAAGCTTCACATGCCCCGCACGGAACTGCCCGAAATCACCTTCCGCGCCCTCCCCGGGCGATACATGAAAATAATCGCCATACATCACCTGATGCGGGGAAAGCAGGACTACCGTCTCCGGCCCAAACTCCCCGATCCAACGGGCGGCCTCCCGGTATGCATCTATTGTTTTCTGTATTTTATGCTCCTCACCCCTGCCCACATCCGGTATAATCAACGGCGGATGCGGAACCATAACTGCTGCTGCAATTCCCATATTACCCCTCCTCACTTCCTGTCAGGCAAACGGATGCCATTGACTTATGGTTTGCGGCTCACCGGAAAGATTAAGTTAATGGCATTCGTTCAGACCTTAAACCGATACCCAACCCCCCATATTGTCTCAATGTACTGAGGTTTTGCCGTATCAAATTCTATTTTCTCCCTGATTTTCTTAATATGCACTGTTACCGTAGCGATATCCCCTATGGAATCCATATCCCATATTTCGCGGAACAATTCTTCCTTTGTAAATACATGGTTCGGATTCTCTGCGAGGAAGGTGAGCAAATCAAATTCCTTTGTGGTAAACGTCTTTTCTTCCCCATCCACATATACGCGCCTTGCCGTCTTGTCTATGCGTATCCCCCGGATTTCCACCACATCATTCACTTTCTGGCTGAAACCCACAAGCCTGTCATACCTTGCCATATGCGCCTTCACCCTTGCCACCAGTTCGCTGGGGCTGAAAGGCTTGGTCATATAGTCATCCGCCCCCAGGCCCAATCCGCGGATTTTATCAATGTCATCCTTTTTGGCGGAAACCATCAAAATAGGGATATTCTTTTCCTCCCTGATTTTCCGGCACACTTCAAATCCATCCATCTCCGGCAGCATCAAATCCAGAATCACCAGATCGAATTCTTTCTCCAGCGCCTTTTGCAGCCCTTTATTCCCGGTGTGCTCTATTTCCACCTCAAAGTCGCTCAGTTCAAGATAGTCCTTTTCCAGATCCGCAATTGCTTCTTCATCTTCGATAATCAGTATCCTTCCCATACCACACTACACCTTTCCTTCCTCGCGAGTTTATTCCTTTGTTTCCATGTACTTCCGGAATACAAAATGCAGACACGTCCCTTCCCCTTCTTTACTTGTCGCCCATATATAACCGCCGTGATCCTCCACTATCTTCTTCACAATGGAAAGGCCGATTCCGCTTCCCCCTTTGGAAGAATTCCGGGACGCATCGGTACGGTAAAACCGTTCAAATATATTCGGAAGATCTTTCGCAGCTATCCCCTTTCCGTTATCCTCTATCTCAATCCGGATAGAATCCACTTCATCCAAAATCCGGATATCAATAACCCCCTTCTCCTTATCCATATATTTTACACTGTTGCCGATAATATTATTGACGACACGCTTCACCTGCTCCGGATCCGCAATAATCATGGTGTCCGGGGATACCAGATTGGAATAATTCAGTTCTATACTTTTCGATTCCAGATCCAGCCCCACTTCCTCCACACAGTCGCCGAAATAATCCGCCACGTTAATACGGTGGAAATGGTAAGGGATGCGGTTATTGTCGATACCGGAATAAATAGTCAGTTCATTAATCAGCCTGTCCATGTCATTTGCTTTATTATAAATCGTTTTAATATATTTATCCATTTTCTCAGGCGTGTCCGCTACTCCGTCCATAATGCCTTCCACATAGCCCTT
>CANDKY010000108.1 GCA_947385425.1 uncultured Lachnospiraceae bacterium
GTAAAGGCCGCAAAAAATTCAGCATCTTTTTTAGAGGGCCGTCTGAACTGTTACCTCTTACGCACCCCTGTGCATAAAAACAAAAGCAGAGAGCTTTACACTCCCTGCCTTCTGCCCTTCTTAAAATGCCACGGATACCATTTCCCCCACTTCCCGTATCATACCTTAAAGGATGCCACCGTCCGGTTTAAAAGCCCGCTTAACCGGAACAGTTCTTCCATCTGCTCCATGACCGCCCCGGAATTTTCATTGGAATTCTCGGCTGATTGATTCATACTCCGCATTGATTCCGCTATCTCCCCCACAAGTTCTGCGATGGATGCAATCGACTCGTTGATTTCCGCCATACTGGCGCTCATTTCCTGTGAGGATACTCCCAGATCTCCTGAAATACTGCTGTAAAACTCCGCATCCTTCTCATACATCCCGGCCAGTTCCGTCATCCCCTTATAATCCTCTATCACCTTGCCGGTCATAAACTCCAGCAGCCTGCCTGAGGTCTCCGCCAAAAGGGAAACATTATCCATCACGCCTTTTGTTACCCGGCGGATTTTGTCCACCGCCTGCCTCGAATTATCCGCCAGACTCCTGATTTCCTCCGCCACAACGGCAAATCCCCTGCCTGCCTCGCCTGCCCTCGATGCCTCGATAGACGCGTTAAGCGCCAAAAGATTCGTCTGCGAACTGATTGCAAGGATTTCCTCTGTCAGCGCATTAATCTCCCCTGCCTTCTTACTGTCCTCAATCGCCTGTTCCAACTCCTCCTTCGTCTCCTGGTAAATGGAAATAACTTCCCCGGCTGAACGGCTGAACGTTTCATGCTGTTTTCCCGCACGCTCCATAATATCGCCAGACTGCCTTGCCGCTTCCCCTGCTTTCTTCGCTACATCCCCGACGGCAGCCCCCAGTTCCTGCCCGTTATGTTTTATGCTTTCCGCCAGTTCCCTCGCCTGCACGGTCTGCTCCATAACCAGGCTGACGGAATCCGTAATCCCGGAAATATCCCCATTTAACACCGTCATTTTAGAAGAAGTCCCCTCGGCAATGGTGCCGATTGCCTCTGCATCCCGCTTGGTATTCAGAATAATTTCCCGTATCCGCTGCTTTACCTCCACCGTCGCTTTCCGGATCTGTTCCGTCTCGTTTTTATATTCCTTTGGAATCGCTTTCTGAACCACGGCATTTTCGGAAAAATCACCGGAAGCAAACTGTTTTAACATCTGCACCGGGGCCAGCATTCTCCCGATCAGGCCCGTCATAAATACCGCTACAAATATTATGATGGCAAAAGCGGCCAAAACCGCTATCACAATCATCGTCACCAAAGAACCCATAACATTATCGGTTGGGACAGCCACTCCCAGTTTCCACCCGCAACTGTCTATTTCCGCCAACGCAAAATAACACATGCTGCCGTCGTAATCCTTGCCTTTCTGCACGCCGCGCCCCTCCCCTTCCATTATCTTCCCAAGTTCCGGAAGGACATCCGTGGCAAGGACCGCTTTCTCCTCCGTAGGCTCATATTCTTTATTTCTATGTGTTATATACTGCCCGCTGCTGTTCATGAGGAAACCGTAAACTCCCTCGTCATAGTTAATGCTTCCCGTCAGTTCCGTCACGGTCGTAAGAGTCACGTCCAGCCCGACGACGCCAACCAGCTCACCGCCTGTGTATACCGGGGCGGCAACCGTCGCACACATCTGCCCCGTTATCGCATCGCTGTACGGATCCGTCACAATCACTGCCCCCTCTTGCACCGCCTGCCTGTACCAGCCCCTCTCTACCGGGTCATATCCTTCCGGTACTTCGGCTTCTTTGGTAAATTGGATAAACCTGCTGTCCATTGTCCCGCAATATAAATTCAGAAGTTCCTGCCTTTCCGCCCCAAGGGAATCCACCACAGACTGTACATAGTCCGTGTCAGCCGTCCCCTGGGCAGCTATGCTTTTGGCCGCCCCCTCAGCAAGCATCTTCTCCTTTTCAATCCATGTATTGATTTCTTCCGCATACTTATCCGCATTCAACTGCAGCGCCTGCGTCTGATCCCGGACCGTCCGGTTGCCCGCTACCGAAATAATCCCCACCGTAGTCAAAAGAATACCCGTCACAACAATGGCAATCATACTGACTGTTAATCTCCCTTTAATCGTTTTTAACATCATCAGGCACCTTCCCTCACTGTTTTTTATGTCGTAACGCATGCCGGAAAACCTCTTCGCAACATGCCTGTTATATGCAATAGTTTACCAGAAAAACTCTTTCTTTTTTTGTATTTTGGTATACATCGCAGTTTTTTCGTCATCATTTGCAGTTTGGGCAGACAGGGCACCATATTTTCTCAAAAGCGGATATGCAAAAAAGGCGTGATAACCATTTCAGGCTGTGCAGGACAAAATGTCCTTCACAGCCTGCCCGCCAGATGCCGGCCTTCCCCCTGTCACGGGTCACTGGCCAACAAATATGCTTTCCACAATCTCTTCAATTTTAGGTTCTTCCATATAAATATTATCCGGGTTATACAGATTTAACAGTGTTATGACCGCATCCCTGGGCGCCGCCTCCCGCTTCACCCGGATACGCCAGCAGGAATCCGCCGCCTCCGCAAGGGATAATCCGTCCTGCTCCTTCCATTCCGGCATTTCCCGCTTAAACTCCAGCTTAATCATATTGTCCCTGTGGTGCTCTTCCTTAAACCGGGACAAAGTACCGTCAAACAGCTTCCTTCCCTGGTCAATCAATATCAGCCGGCTGCATACCGCTTCTATATCGTCCATATCGTGGGTTGTCAGGATAATCGTCATCCCCTTCTCCTGGTTAATGCGGCGGATGCTCTCCCGCAGCACCTTCTTGCTCATCACATCCAGCCCGATCGTCGGCTCGTCCAAATAGAGAACCTCCGGATCATGCAGCAGCGCAATCGCAATATTCGCTTTCATTTTCTGCCCCAGGCTGAGCTGGCGTACCGGCTGGTCAATAAAATCTTCCATCTGGAACAGTTCCGTATAATAATCCCTGTTCCTCATATACACCTCCCGCGGAATGTCATACAGCTTTTCATACAGCTCAAAAGTATCCGATACAGGCAGATCCCAATATAACTGGGAACGCTGCCCGAATACAACACCGATATGCTGTGCGTTCTCTTTCCGTTCCTTATAAGGCACCACGCCCCCTACATGCACCGTGCCGGAAGTCGGGACAAGCACTCCGGAAAGCATTTTAATCGTAGTACTCTTCCCCGCGCCGTTCGGCCCTATGTACCCTACGGCTTCGCCCCGCTCCACCCGGAAGGAAATATCGCTGACTGCCTTTTTCTCCCGGTATGTCCTTCGGAACAGAGATTTTATACTGCCCCATACGCCCACGGATCTTTGTGCAATAAAGTACGTTTTGCACAAATCTTCCACTTCAATAAAGCTCATATCCCTTCCCTTTGTGATAAAAGCGTTCCCCGCCCGTTATCACTTTTCCTTTCTGCAGATTGCTATGCCCTGTCCCTACTCTCCGGCCATATTTCAACTTCCTGCACGCTGGCAGCGCCAGCCTGTATCCCCCATACCTTTCAGCTTCCCGTACCCTGATAATGGCTAAGCCCCCAGTTCCACAGCCGGATACTCAGCACAAAAACAAAAATCCCCACTACTGGCGGAAGATAGGGCAGTACCGCCGGATACCCTGCCGGAATCTCCTTCTGCAGCAGCATTGCCGCCGGATAAAAATTAATAAATGCAAAAGGCAGCATAAAAGTCAGGAAAAACTGCAGCGCCCTGGGAAAAATCGTGATTGGGTAATTCACAAAACCTTTCAAAGTATACACCATATCCATCACCGGATTGTCCTGAACCGTAAAAAACCCCACACTGGAACCGGCAATAAAAACCGCCGACTGGATCAGGAGCCCCCCTGTCAGCATAAGTGCCAGATACAGCATACTGACCATATCAGGCTTATAATGAAGCTTTGCAAAAGCAAAAACCAGCACTGCCACCGCCAGCGAAATATGGCTCAGATAATTCGGGCAGAACCCCTGCATAATCTCATACAGAAAAGGATGGACCGGTTTGGACAAAATCTGATCCAGTTCCCCGGTACGGACTTTCATCGCCAAATCCTGCGTCGGTACGAAAAAAACCGTAGCTGACAACGCATAAGACAGCACAGACAGCCCATAAAGGACAAGAACCTCATACCGGTTCCATCCCGCCAGCACCTCAAACCGCGAAAGCATAATATAAAGGCTGGCAAACGTAACACCGTATCCCAGCCACTGCCCGACCACACCGGCAATATAAGTCCCGCGGTAGACCATAGCTTTCTGCACATTCAGGCGCAGGAACACACGGTACAGTTCCAAAATCTTTTTCATCGTTATACCCCCCCGCATACCAATATTAACCTCAATGTCATTCACTTAAGCTTCCGGAGTGCCGCAGACCATATATCCCAATCCGGACGCGCTTCCGCTCACGGCAGACGCAACGGTACTATTGATATTAACCTCCATTCACGGTCATCTTGTCCAGTGCAAGTAACCAGACTGACCGTTCAAGCCATACAAGCAATACCAGCCAGATTCCGCCCGCCGCCAGGGACACAGCCCCCTCCTGCACCGATACTTTGTGCAGGAACAGGTTCACCGGTTCAAACAGGATATAGCGGAAAGGCAAAAAACGGCTCACTGCCTGCAAACCCTGCGGGTAAAACCAGAGCGGCACCACCGTCCCGCCGAAAAAAGCCATCCCCGCATCCAGATACCATTTCAGGAACCAGCACCGCTGTATCCAGAAAGCAAGCAGGCCTACCACATAAGTCAGTTCAAACATGATCAACATCCCGATCAGCGTGGAAGCAAGAAACAGCGCCAGATAAACCGGGGAAGGGAATGTAAATCCATTCCAGGCAAGAAAAATACCAGGCAGCAATACCGGAACGGCGCCTGTCAGAAAGCGGAAAGCATTCTGTCCCAAAACAGTAGCCAGCGTATAAAACTTAAAAGAAACAGGCCGGATAATATGCATGGACACCGAACCGTCAATAACACTGGCTTCAATATCCGCCGCCACATTCGCCTGGGTCAGTGTAAGGATCGCCGAATTCAATACCAGATACACCGTCATATCCGAAAAACTTACACTATTGTCAGCCCCCGCCCCCACTAAGGCATACCAAAGGCTCACCTGGATAAAAAAGGCGATCAGGCTTTTCAGGATACCCAGATACATGGAGACACGGTAAACCGCCTGCATCTTAAACGCCTTGCCAAATATACAACCATATTTTCCCATATCATCCCACCGTCATGCCGTACCCGGCATCCTTTCAGGTTTCCCGTAGGGGATACACGTTTCATTTCTTTCGGATTGTACCATGTTTGTGCTGCTTTGCGTGGATAATGGCGTAAAGTAACTGTTTTTGTCATTTAAAATCCGGCAAACCAAAAAAATGCAAAGTCCTTCCAACCACGGAAACCCCTGCGCTTTTTCAGCAGAATATTGCCATTATTCCTGTTTCCTTTCCCTGAACGGCGCATTCAAAAACAGCGGAACCTCAAAAGTATTCTTATAATCATAATTACTATGAATAATATAATAAATATTTTCTTCCACTTTTTCTTTTATTTCTATTCCACAGGCAATAAATACACTTGCGTTCAGCTCCAGGCCTCTATAAGGAAACCGGACAGTAAACTCACACCCTCCGTCCGCCGTCTTTGTACCGTTAATGCCCCGCCCCATATCCCGGAAATCACCATATCTCTCATGCCCGTTATCCCTCGTGTCATCCTTGAACAAATAGAATAACTGCCTGTCCTGCCCCCAAATGAGGATATTGTTGGAGTAAATATCAGAAGCCGGATTATTATTTGCTATTTTTACAAGAAACAACAGATCATCCATTTGCTGAAGCAGATCGCCATGCAGCATAAAATGAATGCATATATCATCTTCCTCCAGCCACAATCCATAATCCAATTCCCGCTTCCCGTGAAATTCAAATTTCTCCGCCTTTATACCGGAAACCGGATGCAGAAAATACGGATTTCCAAGCCCGTAAACCTTTTCTTTACAGGAACGGATATACCTGCATCTGACATCCTCTAAATCGCCAAGCTGTTCTGTCGTCCGAAGAATATCCTCTTTTTGTATTAAGCCTATATGCCCGCTTTCTAATACCGGGAGCAAGACTGCCTCCATGGGAAAAATGCTGTGCAGTTTATCCATAACGCATACCACCATATCTTCCATATGATATTTGCTCCCTACAGCCATGATTTCTTCGGATGTAAATTCATATTTCTTTATGTACCGCATCAAATCCAGATAATCCCCTAACCGGAAATCCCCCACCATATAGCTGTAATGGCTGAAAGAATTATCAAAAGTATTATCTATAATCTGCAAAAGCATACCTTCCCGGTTCAAAACCGGGATCCCTGTATCCCCCAATATTTCCGTATTTTCCAGCATGCCGGACACATCCCGGCTCGGAACGGAATGCAGGGCATACCCAATCTCGACAATCACAAGCACACCGTCAACCATCCTGGAATATGGGAACAGCTCATGGGAAACTCTTTCTTTTACAAATGGTTTATCAAGCCTTTGCTCGATTTTATAATCATTTACCATCATATAGCCAAGATCCCTCAATATCTTGTCGGCTTCATACATAGTTTCTGTAGATACCAGAATATCAATATCCCCATATTTCCTTACCCAGTATTCACCATATAATACCTGGGATAATACCGCGCCCTTAATCATTGCAAACTTTATATTTCCTTTTGTAAAGCATGCGGAAATTCTCTGCAGTTCCTGCCAGCATATTGCTTTATTGCCTTTTATATCTGACAGTATCTGTGAATATTTTTCCTTTACAGAATCATTTTTACCCATAAGATCAAACAACAACGGCCCAAGAATCCTTTGCCTATTTAGTCCATCAGCAATTTCTTTTATTCCCTTTCCATCCCCTAATGGACTTTCCAAAATGTGATGCATCGAATTATTTAGATAACGAACAACCTCAAGCATAAAGTTATTTTTATAAAGCATTTTTATTCTCCTTATTGGAATACAAAATTTCTTTCCGTGTGTAAAAGCAAGAGCACTTCTGAGAGCATGTTTGAAAATGAACCCATAACTTTAAATCATCCTGCGTTGTAAATACATTTTTCATGGAGAAAAGACCACACAATAAAATAGACCAACGTAGCAAAATAAACTTTTATGTTATAAAAATAAAATTTTGTTCATCATATTTTCTCTTTTAAAAATTGTCTGGAATTATCAAGTCCCCACTGTAATTTTTCAATGGGCTCGACACAATCTGTAATTTCATCACAAGTAATTACCTTTTCCAACAAAAAAAGACCAAATAACCTTTTATCAGCAATACCTAATTCATTAACCAAAACTTTTAAACATATTTCAATTAAATATTCATTTTCCCACAAGTTATTTATTACGCTATAATAAAAGGAAGCAATATCAATAAACTTGTTTCCAAGTCTAACATATTCCCAGTCTATCCAAATAATTTTATCCTCATTAAAAAAAAACTCATACAGGCTAGGATCACCATTTATAATAGTTAAGGAAGTATCTTCCAAATTGTAATTTCTAAATACAGAAATTACTTCTTTTTTTAATTCAACTACTAATTTCTCTACTGTTTTTCTTTTTAGAAGTAAATGATCACATTGATTAAGTATTTTTTTTATAGAAACCATAATATAATGTTCCTGAAAATTAAATGAATCGGCACCTCTAAGTAAAAATTGATACGGCTCACTTTTTTCTTTGTAATTCCACACTTTCATCATAAGATGAACTATCTTACCTGCCTCCTTCTCCATAAACTGCTCAGGATTATTTAACAATATATTCATCGCAGATTGTCCTTCTATCCATTTTCGTATCAGGATACCATAAATGTCATTATCACATAAAGAAATAAAAAAATTATTTGTTAAATTATGAATCTCGCGAAAGTAATCATTTGTAAATTTTCTTTCAGTATCAAATCGGCATTTAACATTATTGATGTTCAAATACACTTTAACAGATAAGCATAACCCATTTTCAATCCCTGTTACCTTATAGACTACATTATTGGTAAATATTCTAGAAATTGGATTAATAATAAAATGAATATCAGGAAAATAAGTTTTTAGTTGCTGCTTCACTTTCTTTAAAATTTTGTTTTGCGTAATATCATGTGAACAGTCCATATTTACCTCTTTAGTTTCTTTTTATACATCTTAATTGTCCTACAACCAACTTCTTGAGCTGCATCTATATCAAAGAAATCACTATCGCCTATGTGTAACATTTGATGTGGAAATATAGAATATTTTTTAATGGGTAATTCAAAAAAATCCTTATTAGGCTTACAAATTCCCACTTCCTCCGATAAATAAATATGCTCAAAAAGATTGTATAAGCCTATGCACTTTAACAATTTTCTAGTTACTTCCGCTGAAATCAACCCTGTATTAGACAAAATAATACAAGGTACAGATTTTGCCCTTAATTTCATAATTACGGTAATTAATCGCTGATTAACTGTAGGAATATACGTGAGAGAAAGCTGCTTATAAGCCAAGCATAATTCTTCGACTATTTTATCATTAACATTCTCATTTACTTTTAACAATATAGATTTTATTCTTGTTTTATAATTCAGATATTTCCCTTTTTTCTCCATTTCCTGAAAATTTATACGTTCATCCTGAAAAACTTTTTTCAAATTATCCTGATGTGAAAGATTATATTTATTTAACATATCATCACATGCTTTAATTCTTTTTTCATCAAGCTCCTGAATATAGGAAGAATCATCAAACAATGTGTTCCATAAATCAAAACTGACAATTTTAATATCATTCATTATACAATTCATATTTTTCTTCTCGTTCTCTAATTCTTAATTTAGTAAGTTTCTTTACATTAGGTACAAACCCAATATCCGGGAATAAAGTTCCTGATAAATTACATACTTCAGGCATATCTTTATAATGCACAACCAAATGATTGATAGCAATATCCTTAACCGCCTCTACAAACGATTCTGAAATATATCCTGCAACATTTACCTCAACATCGCCTGAACTTTTTTTTACGATATCTGTAGTTTCTCTAATAATTTTCATAATGGCAGGATGACAAAGATCATGATACTCAGAACCTCTGAAAGTTCCTAATGTCAACATAGTTAAATCATTAACCCCAATTGTTATATTACTAATTTCTCTTTTTAAAAACTCTTTTAACATAATAAATACTGAAGGTATCTCCAACATAATTCCACATTTACCTAAGAAATGATTCTCTTTAAGCATGCTCAATACTTTATCAAGCTCGTCTACATCCTTTATATATGGTAATAAAATATTTAAATTATTATATTTTTGAGATAATTTACTTATAACCTGCAATTCTTCGTTAAAAGTTTCTTTCAATCTTAATCCTCTTCTGATACCACGCATTCCCAAAATATAATGTTTCTCTTCAAAAATCATGTCTGCACCTTGTAAAACATTTACTTCAGGAGTTACCAATTCGCTGGTTCGATACCAAACAGGCTTTTCCTTATAAAATTTACATACTTTTGTAATATATTCCTCAATATACTCTTTTGTTCTTTTCATTGTAATATATGATTCAATATTTCGCATCAAATACTCACTTCGTATCATTCCCACTCCCTTAACAAAATCACCCAATTCTGGCGGTCGTTCTCCATTAAGCGCAATCATGTAGAGCATCTTTCCCCTCCTCACCACTTGACATTTTATTCTTACGGTTTACATATTATCTACTACTAAATTTTTCCCAATGCATTCTGAAGTATTATTTCATCTAAACATATCTGTATTTTTTTTGCTGCTTCGCGCAAAATCTTTACATCTGCACTTAATGAAATTCGGGCAAATCCTCTACCAGACTCACCAAAACAGGAACCGGGTATTATTACAACTTTTCCTCGCACACGTAACAATTCTGCTAAACTTCTATCATTCATTGAAACCCCTCTAAAATCTACCCACAGATACATTCCTCCTTCACCTTTTGTAACCCTGACACTTTTTATTTTATTCAATTCTTCATATAATATATCTCTTCTTTGTTTATACTCATTTCTCATATCTTCACAAAAACTTTTATCGTTCATCATAACTTGCGCTACAGATGCCTGCATTAACGTAGAATTATACATATTTGTATATAAACTTACTTTCAACATTTAGTGTATTAACAACTTATCGGACAGTACATAGCCTAAACGTAGCCCAGGCATTGCATAAGTTTTTGAAAATGACCTAATTGTAATAATTTTTTCATACCTTCCATACATAGGTGTTACTTTACAATCAAATTCGAACACTTGATATTCCTCGTCACAAACCACATATAAACCATACTTTTGAGCCAACACTATCAAGTTATTCAATTCCTTTTTAGAATAAATTCTGCCAGTTGGATTATTGGGATAATTAACTACAATTGCCTTGGTTTTCTCCGTAATAGCATTTTCTATTAGTTTGCAATCAATACCAAAATCCTCATCTGGATTCAGTCCCACTCTGATAACCTTTCCTCCAACTAATTTAATTATTTCACCAAAATGTGACCAGGCAGGTTCTAGTACTATGGCTTCCTCCCCTTGTTTCATAATTGTTTTAAAAGCAATGTACAATCCCATGGATCCTCCAGAAGTAATTAAAACCTCATCCATACTAATCTGAAGATTATATTTTTCCTTATACATATCACATATACTGTTGATAAGCGAATCCTCTCCGCAAAAAAAAGAATAATGAGTTTTTCCATTTTGATACTGTTCAATAATTGCCTCAATAAGCATCTGCGGTGGCATATAATCTGTATCTCCAATTTCCAGTCGAATCAGGTCCTCATCATTCATATCATTTGCTTCTTGTACAATTCTGCCAATTCCAGAAAACTGACAATCTAATACTTCATTATTTAATTCATTCCTGTCAATCATTATATCCAATCCTTTCACTAAAAAATAAGGTTGTTCTTTAATCCCTCTGTTCTTGCAAGAGCACTATTAAATGCCTCTTTATAATGCTCTATTTTATAATTACATATCACCTCACTACTTTTGTCCACATATTCTTCCAATATTTCCTCAGCTCTAAAATAAGAATTTGGATCTGCCAATACCGAACCCAAAATAATGAGTTCATAATTACAAATTAAATTCGGAGATATTTCCGCATTTCCTGAAAAAAGGAAATTCCCCACCTCCATTATTACACCACCTTTTCTTGCAAAATGCAGGGTATCTGCAAATATATCCGGTTTTCCAACAGCTTCAAATACCATATCCGCTTTAATACCATTCCATCTATTCTGGCAATATTTCTTATAAAACTCTTTTGTCATTTCCTTATAGGAAAACACATCCGTAATTCCATTTCTATACGCCCTGTCCCTCCTGCTTTTTTCCGAGTCAATACCAACTACTCTTACTCCATATTTTCTTAATTCAATTCCAATGAAAAAGCCTAGGGTTCCTAACCCAAAAACTATTGCCGTAAAACTCCTGTGTTTTGTAGTTTCTGCATATTTTAAGGCCTTTCTAACTGCTTTCACCGCAACAGAAACTGGTTCTAACAGGGTAGCCAATCCTAATGGCCAAGATTTCGGAACTTTGTACAAATAAAATTTTTCAGGTATGAAAATTTTCTCTATATTACCACCAAACACTATACTACCATTCTTACTTCTCAAATTTAATCCAAATACACTACGATTTAAACAATAATTTTCATTAAGAGGAAGATCTCTGCAGTATACACACTTATTACATACAACACCCGGGATTACAGTAACAAAATCTCCAACTTCAACATGTCCATTAAGACATTGTACCTGTGTTCCTTCTTCTATTTTATCAATAGAACCGTAAAATTCATGTCCTAAAATAACATCCCCACATATCTCACCTTTACCCTCAAGAATATGTAAATCCGTCCCACAGATTCCACTAGCAATCACTGATAATATAATACCTTTTTCCTCTACATGCGCGCTATCAATATCAAAAAAATTAAGTTTCCTTTCATTGTTAAGTACTATTGTTCGCATTGTACGATCTCCTCTTCAAATTATTCATTAATTACCGGCACATATGTTTTGTCAATTTTTTCAAAACCAATATTATCACTACTAATTTTATCCATATTTTCAATTAGTTTCTTTACCATCATCTTTCTAAATTCGCATTCCTTATACTCTGGAACATTTAAAATTCCATTTTCAACCATTACTGCTGCTGTACATCCCCCCGCGCATGCACCCTCTATCTCACATCCCATACATCCATTGATATTTCCAGTTCCCCGCATTGCTGCTGCAAGATAATCTTTATTCTCAAATAAACTCTCAATTGCATCTAACTGTGTATACTTATACATATAACCTGTACATACATAGATCCCCTCATCGGAATCAACTGAAATCTGCTGTCCAAACCTCCCACAATAGTTTAGTACTGTATCCTCCAAACGCTCAATTAATTTAAACCATTTTCCTGTAACCCGCACTCCTTTTTTCATTCCATAACTTCTTACATCAATCAAGGCATCAACTTTCTTCTCAATATCAAAAACATCAAATCTACTTCTAAAAAGCAGTGTATTGATTTCCAAATCCCTCAATCCCAAGCGCAAACACAAATCTACTATTTCCTTCAAAGAATCTATATTGCTTTTTGTTAATGTAGTGGCAATATTTAAATTTTCATATGGCATCTTATTCCTTAATAATAATACAATTGCATTTATTCCCCGATCAAAACTACCAATTCCAGAAGCAAATGGACGAAGTGCATCATGAATTTCCTTTTTGGCATCAATACTTACTTCAATGTTTATATTTTTCTTTGAGAAAAATTCTGCCATTTCCTGGTTCATAAATATACCATTTGTATTCATATGATAACAGACTTCTACATTTTTAACCATGTTATCAATATATTCGATACATTTTCTTATCAGCTTATATTGAATTAGTGGCTCACCGCCATGAAATCTTACATGTATCCTTTCTTTATTTGATTTTTGAATTATATTATAAAATGAATCAATTGCTTTTTTTGCAGTTGACCAAGTCATATTTTGTTTATTATCATAACCATAGACTTTTCCCGCATCGTTCAAATAGCAGTACTTACATCTAAGGTTACATTCACTAGTCACATTAAGCAACAATTTCGTAATACTTTCTCCATTTATTATACTTGTTTTGTATTTATCCCTTATAAGCTTTAAAATCACGTATTCGTCACATTGTGTATTATAAATAAATTTATCTTCCAGCAATTTTACAAGTATCTTTTCATCTGACTTTACATAAGAATAAGTTTTTTCATTTAATTCCATAATAATACTAACTTCTTTAGGTAATAGAACTCTGAGTCCGCCAAACAAAGTATTATATGCATATATTTTATTATTGCTTTCTAGAATTTTCAAATGTTCTGATAATTCGTAATTATATTTATTCATATATCGCCTCATTTTGATGTTTTTACATCATTTACCACTTAATATGTTTACAACATTAATATCATTTTCAAAATACATCTCAGCTACTTTTTGGCTAAATTCTGTCATTCCATTTTCTTGATTTATTAAATGCCGAATGGAATATATCCCCGGATACCAATAAGCATCATCGATATTTGATAATATATGCTTGCTCTTATCATCTATTCTTTTCGCAACAATAATAGGCCAATTCCCTTTGTTCAAAAAATTGCAACTTCCTAATCCTACTGCAATCATACTGACTCTTCCATTTAAAGCTTCTATCTTTCGAACTATATTATTAAGTGTATACCCCGTTGCCACTACATCATCTATAAGCAGCACTTTTTTTCCTTGAAAATCGTAATTATCTATATTATCTTCGAATTCGGACATAGAGTTACCAGACCATATTCTTTTACACGCAATATTCCTTACCTCTTTTTTCTTAAAATATTTTTTCATTGGTATATATAACTCATTACCTCCTGTTCCTATACTTACTATTAAATCAATCTTTTTAGAAATATTATCCCTTTCTAATTTACTTAAAAGAAAGTATGATATCTGATCAATTGTTACACATTCTATACTGAATTTCTTTTTATTTAAGTACTTAATAAAACGATCTATCATTGATTTTTCTCTTTCATTAAGTACAAGATATTTTGAATCATCAAGAATGAAAAAATCTGCTGAACATTCCCCTAAAACAATCATATCTATTATCCTACCTCCCAGTATATAAATTATATATTTCACAACGGTATTTATTCAACTTTTTCAAACAATAACTGAACAATTATATCCTTATATTCGTCACATCTGTTTTGGACATTACTCCAATAGGCATTCCAATCTTCCGGCACTATTATTTCTAATCCATACATTTCATAAGCCTTTTTTAAATACTCATAAGTTCTTCTAATGCATAAAACTGTTGATATTTTATAATTTCGCTTTATAGCCCGCATTGCATCATACAAATAATCTCCACTGCAACGCCCTATATTACATTTTTCAAATTGACCTGTACATATAGAACAGGAATTCATCATTTTATGACTAACAACAGCACTTTTTAAATTACTCTGCATAATATTAATCCAACTATTAAAATTAATTTCTGAAGGGTGATCAACTTCAAATATCGTATTCATCAAAAAATTAATTTTTTGATCGCTCATCCTTTCAATATAATAATCAATCCAGAACACCTTAGAAAAGACATTACCACAAGCAACTGAATAAAATTTAAAAGCCTCAATAATATTCTCCAGTGAGGACATATGAATATTTTCTCTATTAATAACATTTAATATCTTGTTCCTGCTACCTTTAATCATTTTATACTTCTTCATATTCTTTTCATACCACAAGTCCCCATCATATATCACAATAGAGTCCAAAAGTTTTTTTAACTCGCGCCACGCTGCTAACAAAACTTTATTACTATTTGATATTTTCTGATAAGAACATAATTTTTCCCCCCAGAGGAAGTCTAAATCTCTAATACTAAATAAATCCCTTCCTTCAACATCAGCTATAGGTTCTATCGTTTTCAATAACAAATATACAAATTTTAGATTAAAATGGTTGATTATCTCCAAAAAGCCTTGATTTACGGGCATACAAGCAGGATTTCAAGCTGAATTTACTACCA
>CANDKY010000109.1 GCA_947385425.1 uncultured Lachnospiraceae bacterium
TCCGGATGAGATATATGGTCTGCAGCGCCACGGGAAGCTTAAGTTAATGACATTGCTCCTGAACTGTAACCGGGGCTGTATTTTGCCCTGTATACATTTATAAAAGAATTGTGCTTTCGGCCCATATGGTGTTATAATGGAAGCCGAAGGGAGAGATGAAGGAATGAAAAATTTGAGTGTCAGGGTAAAAATGGCGGTAATTGGGATTATGGTTGTGGTTTTCATGGTTTTCAGCGTGGGCTTCTCAATCAACAGTATGCGGGACATCGATGCAAGGGTCCTGCAGGAGGAAGAAGAGAATATCCGGACAGATTACGATAACAGTATCCGCCAGCAGGTAGAGCAGGTGGTATCGCTTTTGGAGAGTTATAAAGCGGATATTGATGCGGGTATCTATACGCAGGAGGAAGGGATGAGGCTTGCCGCGGAAAAAGTAAGGGGGCTGCGGTATGGCGAAGAAGGGTACTTTTGGATAGATCAGTCGGACGGGGTAAATGTGGTTTTGCTCGGAAGCGAAACGGAAGGCACAAACCGTCTGGATACGAAAGACGTGACAGGGTTTGAGATGGTGAAGGATTTTATCCGCGGGGCAGTGGATCAGGGAGGTTATTTCTGCGACTACCAGTACCCAAAGGAAGGCGGGACCGAGCCTATGCCGAAGCGGGCGTATACGCAGTATTATGAACCGTTTGACTGGGTCGTAGGCACCGGGAATTATGTAGACAATATAGACGCGCAGGTTGCGGAATCCGTAAAAACGGCAAACAGTTTTACCAATCAGAGGATCCGGATCTTTCAGATGGCATGCATTGTATTTGCCGTGTTTATTGTCTTTTATCTGATTGCCACTATTTATAATATCACAAGGCCGTTAAAGTATGTCGGCGGGGTACTGCAAAGCATGTCGGAGGGGGATTTTTCTGTCAAAGTAGAGGAGGCGGTATTAAAGCGCCGGGATGATTTCGGGAAATTATGTAAGATTCTGGAGACGATGCGGATAAGTATCGGCGGGCTGATCAGCGATGTGGCAAAGGAAACCGGCCTGACTACGGAAAGTGTCAATGGGATCTGGCAGAATATGACACATTTGAACAATGAGGTGGAGGATGTGTCCGCGACGTCTATCCAGCTTTCCGCATCTATGGAGGAAACGGCCGCTTCCACCACGAGCATTAACGAAATGACGAAGGAGATAGAACATGCGGCGAAGAATATAGCGGAACGGGCACAGGAAGGCGCGGAGCGTGCGGAAACGATACATAGCAAAGCATCCGGGGCGAAACAGTCGGCGCTGGAAAGCCAGGACAGCCTGGTGCGCCAGAAGAGGATGATCGAAGGCAGCCTGCAGGATGCCCTGGAAAAGGTGAAAGTGGTGTCCGAGATTTCGATGCTGGCGGAATCCATTATGGAAATTACGGCGCAGACCAATCTGCTTTCGTTAAATGCGAGTATTGAAGCGGCCCGGGCCGGGGAAGCCGGGAAGGGTTTTGCCGTGGTGGCGGATGAGATACGTAAGCTGGCTGAGCAGTCACAGCAGAATACGGAAAACATCAAAAAGGTAACGGAGCAGGTCAATTCATCGGTAGGCAGCCTGGCAAAGGACGCCGGGACGCTGTTGGCGTTTATAGATAATGAGGTAATGGAGAGTATCGGGGTATTTGAAAAAATCGCCAATGATTACAATGAGGACGCCGGGGAGATCGATTCCCTGGTTGCGGATTTCAGCGCGATTTCCGAAGAGCTTCTGGCCTCTATAAATAATATTATGGATTCCCTGGATGAGATTGCGGAGGCGGCGCAGGAGAGTGCAAAGGGGACGGCTAATATCGCCGAACGCGTCCAGGATGTGGTGGAGATTTCCGATTCTGTCAATACGTCGCTGCAGGATGCTAACGGGATTGTGGACAGGCTCAACGGGGCGACGGGGAAATTCAGATTGTGAGCGGCAGCCCGCGCCCTCGCTGCCGGGCGGGTTATTTTGTTTACAGTCCGGCGCCGATGCCTGGGCTTAGAGCGTGTTTGAAAAATGCTTTCCGACAGATGTGCGTCACAATTTGTGGGAGATTTGCGTCAAATGAAGGGCGCATAGTGGGCTATGTAACCTGAATTTGGTAGACCAAGTGGTCTTAATATCGCGCAAAGTGGGCGTGCAGATGGTGGGAATGATTTTTCAAACGCGCTCTAGGGCAATACCTGCCTGGTTCGATGCTACGGCAAATATTGGCAAAGTATTGTAATATGGAATAAAGCGGCATATAATATAATAGCAATGCGGGCGTGGGCAGGGATTTCAGGAAAGGGACTGGCAGAGGAAAGGGCTGGGATATGAAGATTCATAAAAGTGCGTATATAGCCGAAGGGGCTATTGTCCTTGGGGACGTGGAGGCCGGGGCGGAGAGCAGTGTATGGTTTCATGCCACCGTGCGGGCAGACAGGGGGAAGATTACGATAGGGGAGGGCAGTAATATTCAGGATAATGCAGTCGTACATGTGGATGAGGGTTTCCCTGTGAAGATTGGCAGGCGGGTGACGGTAGGGCATGGTGCGGTAATCCATGGCTGTACGATAGGGGATAATACTCTGATCGGTATGGGGGCTATTATCCTTAACGGAGCCAGGATCGGGGAAAACTGTATTATTGGCGCAGGGGCGCTGGTGACGCAGAATATGCTTGTGCCGGACGGCTCCCTGGTTATCGGATGCCCGGGTAAGGTTATGCGCAGCGTGACGGAAGAGGAGATGGAGTCCAACCGGCACAATGCCGCGGAGTATATCGAGGAGGGCAGGCGTTATAAGAGCCAGGGGTGCATGGATTATTTTGCAGTGTGCAGGAATAAAGAGCTGTTAAATAAATAATTTGTTAAAAAACAACTTTTACTGTTATATGTTGTGCAGAATTTTAAAAGGGAAGAAAGGAAGGTGCGGGTTATGGATTTCTTTGAGAGAGTGGGGGAAACGATAACGGCAAAGGGGAAAGATGTGACAAATAAGGCAAAGGAGATGGCGGAAATCGCGGGGCTGCGCAATCAGATCCTTACTTGCGAAGAGGTGATCCGGAAAAATTATCTGGAAATCGGGCGGCTGTATTATGAGCAGGCGAAGGATGCGGAGACGAAGGAATATGAAGAGCAGTGCACGGCGATTGCAAATGCGAAAAACGGGATACAGGCGCTGGAAGAGAAAATCAGGGAAATAAAGGGGATATAAATGAATCCATTTAACAGCATATTGTTGCAGGAGTGAGGATCTTGATAGAAGTAAGCCATTTGAAAAAAGAGTTTAGGATACCGGTGCAGAAAAAGGGGCGTTTTGCTGCCGTGCGGAATTTATTTTCCGGCGAGTATACGGTAAAGAGGGCGGTTGACGATATCAGTTTCACGGTAAACAAGGGGGAGATTGTTGGTTTTATCGGGAAAAACGGGGCGGGGAAATCCACTACGATAAAGATGCTTTCCGGCATTTTAAAGCCAACTTCCGGGAGTGTGACGGTGGATGGCATCCGGCCCTTTGAGCAGCGTATGGAAAATGTCGGGCAGATCGGCGTGGTGTTCGGGCAAAAGACGCAGTTATGGTGGGATGTGCCGTTGATTGAGAGCTACCGTCTGCTGCGGGAGATTTATAAAATCGATGATACTGTATACCGGGAAAACCTGGATCGTTATATCCCTATGCTGGGGCTGGAGGAAGTGATCCATAAGCCGGTGCGGCAAATGAGCCTTGGCCAGAGGGTGAAGTCGGATATCTGTGCGGCATTACTCCACGATCCCAAGATCCTGTTTCTGGATGAACCTACCATCGGCGTGGATGTGGTTTCCAAAAAGTATCTTCATGATTTCATTTCCGAAATTAACAGGGAAAAGGGTACTACTGTCCTGCTTACCACCCATGATATGGGCGATATAGAAAAATTATGTTCCAGGGTAGTGGTGATTGATTCCGGCCGTTTGATGTATGACGGCGGGCTGGAAAGTATGGTGCAGAAGTTCGGCGCTGTCCGTTCCCTGATGATAGAGTTTGAAACCCCGGTGGAGGATTTCCGGATAGAGGATGCGGAACTGGTGCGGAGCGAAGGGAACCGCAAATGGTTCTCTTTCCATCGGGACAAGGCTACCCCGATGGGGCTGATCCGTTCCATCGGCGATCGTTTCCCTATCCATGATATAGCAATTATTGAACCTGATATTGAAAATATTGTGAGGAACCTTTATGAAAGCAGGTAGCGGTATGGATTTGCGGACGGGCGCGGCGTTTATGCGCAATGAGTTTTACAACATAAGTATTTACCGCGTGTCTTTCTGGCTGAAATTCATTTATACTTTTCTTATGATGTACAGTGTCGGCTATGTATGGCGGGCCCTGTATGCTTCCAATCCCGATGCGGCCGGGGTATCCCTTTCACAGATGATTTCCTATGCGGTGCTTGGCGTTGCTTTGGAGGCAATTCTCCATCCGAGGAACGGGCCGCAGTTCTATATTATGGAGCAGGTACGCAAGGGCGCTATCGAAATGGATATCATGAAGCCCATTGATTTTCAGTTTTATATGTTTGCGAAGAATATGGGCGGCCTTGCCGTGCGGTTCTTGTTTTTGGTCCTTCCTTCTTTGATCGCGGCTTATTTCCTGTTTTCGCTGGAACTGCCGGGGCGGCAGGCATTTGTGGGTTTTCTCTGCAGCCTGGTTTGTTCTGTGATTATCAGTTTTTTCTTAAATTTTATTTTGGGGCTGCTCAGTATGATCACTATGGATATCAAAAATATCAACTGGGGATACAATGCGGTGCTGCGCTTCTTTTCCGGGCAGATGGTGCCGTTATGGATTTTTCCGGGCATATTGGGCGTTATCAGTGATATTCTGCCCTTCCGTTGTATTTATGCGATACCTATGTCCATTTATATCGGGAATGATGCAGGTATGGACATGCTGGGGGCTTTGGGCGTGCAGGTTGTCTGGATTTTTCTGCTGTTTGTTTTCTCGCGGCTGCTGATGCGGCGGGTTTTTGCCAGGGTGATGATACAGGGAGGTTGAAAAGATGCGGTGTATTCGTTTATATGGGCAGTTCCTTCGTGTGGCTGTTTTGGGCAAGGTACAGTATAAAGCGGATTTTTTTGTGGGGATTATCAGCGTGCTGGTACTGAATGCCGTGAATCTGTCTTTGCTGGGTATTCTGGTTTATAATTTCAACACATTGGGCAGTTGGGGGATATGGGATCTGATGTTCCTGTACAGTTTCTGGATGATGAGCCGAGGGATATACGGCGTGTTTTTCCGGCATCTGGCGGATCTGGAGGAAATGATTGTAAACGGAACTTTTGACGCTTATCTTGTCCGGCCTGCCAGCCCGTTTCTGCAGTTTATCGGAAAGGATATCAGTTATACCGGTGTCAGTGATTTCCTGGTGGGGCTTTTGGGTTTCGGCCTGGTCAGTGTACAGACGGATTTGCAGTGGAGGGCCGGCCAATGGGTATATTTTGTCCTTTGCGTGCTGTCCGGCGCATTGATACAGATGGCGATCAACTGGATTGGCGCCAGCCTTTGCTTCTGGACGACCCGTTCCGGCGCCGCCATGTCTATTGCGGAACGGTTTACGGTGCTGATGCAGCAGTATCCGGTGGATATTTTCGGGAAATATTTTCAGATTTTCGTCACCTGTTTTTTGCCGGTGGCTTTTATCAATTATTACCCGAGCGTCGTGCTGCTGCGTAAGGCGGCGGGGGAGATTCCGGCCTGGCAGTATTTTACGCCGCTTGTTTCGGTTTTGATGCTTGTTATTGCCGCCTTTGTCTGGACAAGGGGGGTCAGCCGGTATGCGGGGACGGGGAACTGAATTTTTCCCATCTGTGCGGTTGGTGCCTTGTACCAATGTCATGAACTTAAGCTTCCCGGAGCGCCGCGGACCATATGTCCCATCCGGACGCGTTTTCGCTCAGCGGCAGACGCAACGGTACTAAGAGCCTGTTTAAAATCTGCTTTTCGCCGGATGTGCGCCACAGTTTGTGAAAATCAGTTACATAGCCCACTATGCGCCCGATTTTTGAGCAGCACTCTCGAAGAAAAATCCGGCGCAAGTTTGCCATATGATTTATTTACAGTTCCTTAAAACAGCGGCGTCAATGTCCTGGATATGTTTTCAACAACCTGGATCAGAGTGTCCGTATCGGTGTCCTGGTTGTTCAGGTAGGCATGGTACGCACCCTGGATGCAGTAGGACAGGAGGATGTTTTTCTCCGTGCTGTCTTTGTATTCCGGGTATTTTGTAAAAATAATCTTTTTTACTGCCGTTTCCAGGCGGTTTGCCAGGCGGCTCTGTTCTTTGCCGGAAAACAAAATGTTGACCAGGGATATATGGGAGGCGAATGCAAGGCAGAGTTGTCTGGTAAAAACGTCCGGGTGCATGGAGGAGTATTCATAGCTGTTTGAAATGCTGTTTACAAGGGATGCCACGGTTTCAATCTCGAGGGCATCGGAGAGTGCATAAATGTCGGCATAGTGGGAATAAAAAGTGGATTTGTTGATGCATGCAGCCTGGCACAATTCCCTGACTGTTATTTTTTCCAGGGCCTTTTTGGCACGCAGCCCCATAAAGGCATTCTTAATCGCTTTTTCTGTTTTTTCGATCCGCATATCCATAATCAAACCTCATATCCATAAATAAATCTCATATCTATAATCACAAATCGGATGTCCATAATTTTGTGTTTTAATCAAACTGTAGTTAAACGACAATTTTCCCTAAAAGTTGCTTATCCGACAAATGCCTGGTTTTGTCGGTGGACATTCGCTGTAAAGTGCTGCAAATATATTATAAACATAAAAAGCAACGGTTGTCTATTAAGGAAATTAACTTTGGAGGGGTTATGGATTTTTATGGATTTTATACCGGGAAAATATTTGATGCTTATACGTTTTTAGGGGCGCATTTGGAGAAGAGGGGCGTGGTTTTCCGCGTTTTTGCACCGGGGGCATCCAGGGTTTCCCTTATCGGGGAGTTTAACGGGTGGCAGGAATACGGCATGGAGAAGGTTTACGACGGGAATTTCTGGGAGTGCCTGGTAGATAACGCCGGCCCGGGGATGATGTATAAATATAAGATTTATGACAGGCGCGGTGATTGCATGGATCATTGTGACCCCTACGGATACGGGATGGAGCTTCGGCCAAACAGTGCGTCCCTGATCCGGGATATGGGAGGATATACTTTTGGGGACAGCGGGTGGATGGCATGCAGGAGTGACTGCAGGGACAGGCCGCTCAATATATATGAAGTTCATTTCGGTTCTTTCCGTAAGCCGTCGGAGCGTGCGGATGACTGGTACAGTTATGAGGAGATGGCGGGGATTCTTATCCCTTATGTGAAGGAGAAGGGATACAATTATCTGGAAATTATGCCGCTGAACGAGCATCCGTGCGACGAGTCGTGGGGGTATCAGGGGACAGGCTTTTTCAGCCCGACTTCCCGGTATGGGACGGCGGAGGGGTTGAAGGCGTTTGTGGATGCCTGCCATCAGGACGGGATCGGCGTCATTATGGATTTTGTCCCGGTCCATTTTGCGGTGGACGGGTATGGGCTGGCAAATTTTGACGGGACGGCTTTGTATGAATATCCGAATACGGCGGTAGGGGTCAGCGAGTGGGGGAGCTGCAATTTTATGCATTCACGGGGGGAAGTGCGCAGTTTCCTTCAGTCGGCGGCAAACTTCTGGCTTAGCGAATTTCATATGGACGGGCTGCGGATGGACGCGGTCAGCCGTGCAATTTACTGGCAGGGGGATCCGGGCAGGGGTGTAAACAGGAATGCCGTGGAGTTTTTAAGATATATGAACCAGGGGCTGAAGCGGCTCCATCCAACGGCGATTCTGGCCGCGGAGGATTCCACTTCCTATCCGGGTGTCACAAAACCTGTCCCGGAGGGCGGTCTGGGTTTTGATTATAAATGGGATATGGGATGGATGAATGACACGCTGGATTATTTCCGGACGGCGCCGGAATACCGGAGTGCGAATTACCATAAGCTTACTTTTTCCATGATGTACTATTATGGCGACAGGTTTCTGTTGCCGTTGTCCCATGATGAGTCTGTCCATGGGAAAGCGACGGTTTTGCAGAAGATGTATGGGGAGTACGGGGGGAAGTTCCCGCAGGCGAGGGCTTTTTATATGTACATGTATGCGCATCCCGGTAAAAAACTGAATTTTATGGGGAATGAAATCGGGCAGCTCCGGGAATGGGACGAAAAGAGGGGACAGGACTGGAACCTTACGGAATATCCGGTACATGATGCTTTTAGCCGGTTTATGGAAGATTTGAACGCTCTGTATCTGGGGCATCCGGCCTTGTCGGAAATGGATTATGAAGCTGACGGCTTCCGATGGCTGGACTGCCATCAGGAGGAAAAATGTATTTATGCTTTTGAACGTTTTGGGGGAGGGGAGTGTATCATAGCCGTTTTCAATTTTTCCGCCCGGGAGCAGGAGTATGGCCTGCCGTTGGGGAAGGGATGTAAGCTGCGCGTGCTTTTGGACAGTAACCGGGATATTTACGGGGGCAGCGGAAGGTGCGGGAATGCGGTGCTGGAGGCGGATGAGGATGGGGCGGCGGTAAGATTGGAAGCTTATAGCGCGGTTTATTATTTAAAGGTTTAGCGGCGCCCCGGGAAGCTTAAGTTAATGACATTGGGTGTGGATAATTACGGTTCCCTCCACTGCTTTGTACACAGAGCGGGGGAGGGAATTATAACGTTTAGATATGGGAAAAGGATGAAAAGAGGAAGTTAATGTAGTAATTACGTGCAATGTGGTTTATAATATTCTCATAAGCAGCAGGTCTGGAGCGTGTTTGAAAATGCTTTCCGCCAGATGTGCGTCACAATTTGTGGGAGATTAAAAGCATATATGCTTTGCCAAATGAAGGGCGCATAGTGGGCGGGGAGGGGAAGGTTGGATTTGGAAACAGTATTCCGGAAAGAGGGTATAGGTGGCATATGAAATTAAATTACAAGAGGACTTTTTTTATTGGGTTGGCGTTTTTGTCGATTTCAGGATTCTGGCAGATGTATGACAGTATTATTCCGCTGATGCTGCAGAATACTTTCCATCTGGGTGAAACGGTGACAGGTATGCTGATGGCGATGGACAATGTGCTGGCGATTTTCCTGCTGCCGTTGTTCGGCGCGTTGTCGGACAAGGCGGATACGAAAATAGGGAAAAGGATGCCGTTTATTTTGTGCGGTACGGCGCTGGCGGTTTTGTTCCTGCTGGCGCTGAATGCGGCGGACAGGAAGCAGAACCTGGCGGTGTTTGTCAGTGTGTTGTTTTTGCTTTTGCTGTCCATGGGGCTGTACCGTTCCCCGGCCGTGGCTTTGATGCCGGATCTGACGCCGAACCGCCTGAGGAGTAAGGCAAATGCGGTGATTAACCTGATGGGCGCGGTGGGCGGCGTGTATGCGCTGATTATGATTAAGCTGCTGGTAGGTACGGGGGACAGGCCGGATTATCTGCCGCTGTTTTTAAGCATAGGCGGGCTGATGGTATTGGCGGTGGCCGTCCTGTTTGCCACGGTGAAGGAGAAAACGGTAGCCGGGCAGGTGGCGGAGGAGGAAAGGGCTTATCAGCAGGAGGGTTCTGCAGAGGAAAATCCCGTAGGGGAGAGCCGTGCAAAGGAAGCTCCTGTTGAGGAGAATCCTGCAGGGGAAAGTCCCGTAGAGGGAAAAACTGCGGAAGAAAACCCCGCAGAAGGAAATTTTGCAGAGGTAGGCGGGCAGGGAGGGAATGGGCGTACCGTGCTTCCGAAACCGGTAAAGCGCAGCATGGCGTTCCTTCTGGTGTCTATTTTGCTCTGGTTTACGGCTTACAATGCGGTAACTACCGCTTTTTCGCGTTATACGAGGGTGGTATGGAAGATGGAGGGCGGGAGCTTTGCGGACTGCCTGATGGTGGCGACGGTTGCGGCGATCTTAAGTTATATACCGATTGGGAATATTGCCAGCAGGGTGGGGAGGAAGAAGACTATCCTGTCGGGGATCGTGCTTATGAGTTTGTGTTATTTTGCGGCAATTTTCGTCGGGGCATACCATCCGGTTATCAATATTGCTTTTGCGGCGATCGGTGTGGGATGGGCGGCTATCAATGTGAATTCCTATCCGATGATTGTGGAAATGAGCAAGGGCAGCGATATCGGGAAGTTTACGGGGACGTATTATACGTTTTCCATGGCGGCGCAGATCGTGACGCCGGTATTGTCGGGCTTTTTGCTGGAAAATGTATCTTACCGGACATTGTTCCCCTATGCGTTTGTGTTTTCGGCGCTGGCATTCTTTACTATGACGCAGGTGCGCCATGGCGATTCTAAGCCGGAAAAGAAAAAGGACATGCTGGAAAATTTTGATGTGGATGATTAATGGATGATTATTCTTAAGAAAAGGGATGGTTAGGAAATGGCAGTAATAGGAATTATAGCGGCGGCTGCGGTTATTTTATATTTGCTGGCAATCATGCCAAGGATGGTGCACCGGGCGGACAGGAAACCTTTCCAGGGGGTTTTTTATGCCCATAGGGGGCTGCATGACAATGAGGGAGGTGTGCCGGAAAATTCGATGAAGGCTTTCCGGAAGGCGGTGGAAGCCGGTTATGGGATAGAACTGGATGTGCAGCTTTCTAAGGACAGGGTGCCTGTGGTGTTCCATGATTTTACGCTGAACCGGGTGTGCGGGGTGAAGGGGAAGGTATGTGAGTATACTTATGAGGAACTGCAGCGTTTCCGGCTGTATGGCACGGAGGAAAGGATACCGCGTTTTGAAGATTTTCTGAGAATGGTGGACGGAAGGGTGCCGCTTATTGTGGAGTATAAGGTGGAGTGGACGGATGTGTCGGTGTGCCCTTTGGCGGACAGGCTTCTGCAGGGGTATAAAGGTACATATTGTATAGAGTCTTTTAATCCGCTGGCATTGCTTTGGTACAGGAAGAACCGGAATGAGGTGATGCGGGGGCAGCTTTCGGATGCTTTTTTGCAGGAGGAGGGGTTAAAGGGGCTGCTTTACTTTGCATTGGAGCATATGCTGTTGAATTTTGCGACCAAACCGGATTTTATTGCATATAATCATAAGTATTACTGGACGCTGTCAAGGCAGATCTGCAGGAAGCTGTACCGGGGGCTGGCGGTAGCCTGGACAATCAGAAGCCAGGAAGAGCTGGACGCCAGACGGAAGGATTATGATTTGTTTATTTTTGACAGTTTTATTCCGGCGGAGCGGTAAGGGACTGTCGATAAATAACTTGTGCAATTTGTTTGTCTTTTTTTCCGATCGCGTCGGTTAAAAATCAGTTACATAGCTAAGGAACTGAAAAAACGAAAATAAACGGAAATGTGGACGAAAAAACGAATTATGGGTTATAGGGTTGTCTATTGTTGGTTTCAGCAGACAGAGGGAGGGGCAGGTATGCGGAACAGAGTGATGTATATGACAGCGTTGGCTGTGTGTACGCTGGGTATGGCAGCATGTTCGGGCGGGAAGCAGGACGGAATGTCCGCGCAGGGGCAGGCAGCGGCAGAAGGCAGCGGCGGGCAGGCTCAGGCAGGAGACGGTAACGGGCAGGGCCGGACAGAAGGGCAGCAGGATACGGAGAGCGGAAAACAGCAGCAGGGGGCAGGGAAGGGGGAGCCCGGGAGCGGAGAGGAAGGAACGCAGGACGGGCAGAGCCTTGGTGCGCCGGGGGACGGGAAGCCGGATGGCAGTATGGCGGATAGTACAGCCGATGCGGCGGGCGGCAGTACGGCGGGAAGTGCAGCCGATGCGGCGGGCGGCAGTGTGGCGGGCAGTGAAGCCAATGCGGCGGACGGCAGTGTGGCGGACGGTAATACGGCGGATAGTACGTCGGGAAGTGCAGCCAATACGGCGGACGGCAGTACGTCGGAGAACACGGAAGGAAGTATGGCAGACAACACCGGGGACGGCCTGGCAGGAAGCATGGAAAAGGGCACGGAAGGCCGTCCGGGCGGTACGGAGGAAAACACGGGAAACCCGGCAGGCGGTGACGCAAAAAGCCCGGCAGGCGGCCCTGGCTCGGACGTGGACGGAAATCTGTATGTGCGTATGGACGAGGCGGCAGAGGAATATAAGGCGGAGGATGGGACCGTCCTGCTGACGGTGGAAAAGGTATTGCCGGTAGTGGTTATTTCCGACAATGAAAAAGCCGCTGATAAGATCAATACATACATCAGGGAAAAGGGTTTTTTCGGTGAGGAGAGTTTATTGTTTGACATGTCGGAGAAGGATACCCTGGAAATGGCGGAACTGCGGTATGAAGAGGGCGGAGGGGATAGCTGGGTAGGGGAATATTCGCTGTCTGCCGGTTATATCGTCACACGGATGGACGAAAGGGTGATAAGTTTCGATGCGGGGGCTTATTATTTCCTTGGGGGCGCGCATCCGAATACAATAGAGGCCGGGATTACTTTTGACACGCAGACGGGGAAAAGGCTGATGCTGGCGGATGTAGTGAAGGATAAGGAGGAAGCGGCTGCGGCGGTGAAAGAATTCCTCCTGGCAGAGACGGGGAAGGAAGAGTACCAGGGGGTATTATTTGGTGATTATGAAACTTATCTGGATGATTTGTTCTCGGAGACTACCTGGTATCTGGGGGAGGACGGTTTCCATATTATAGCGAATACTTATTCCATAGCGCCTTATGTGGCAGGAAGTTTTGATTTTGTGATTCCATACGGGCAGGCGGATTTTCTGAAGGAAGAATATAGATGATCGATTTTGGGCGGATTGAGGAATACGGTGAAAATAACCGTATAGAGGCAAAAAGGGCGCTGGGCGGGCTGCCGCGAAGTATATGGGAGACATATTCCGCTTTTGCCAATTCTTTTGGGGGGATACTTTTGCTGGGTGTGGAGGAGCTGGAGGATAAGTCTTTCCGGACAGTAAACCTTCCTGCGCCGGAGAAGCTGATTGCGGAGTTCTGGGAGATTATAGAAGATAAGCAGAGGGTCAGCGGGAATATCCTGTCAAAGGATGATGTCGTGATCCATGAGATTGACGGCGACCAGATTATCAGTATCACGGTGCCGAGGGCAGGGCGGCGGGAGCGGCCTGTTTATATCGGCAATAACCCGTATCTTGGTTCCTACCGGAGGGACGGGGAGGGGGATTACCACTGTACGCCGGAAGAAGTGCGCATGATGCTGCGCGACAGGGAAGAGCGTACATTGGATGAAAAAGTGTTGTTCCATATGCGGGAGGATGTGTTTGTAAGCGAGACAGTCCGGCGTTACCGGGCTTATCTGAAAGACAGGAACCCGGGGCGGGGATATGGCACGGAAACAGAGGATAAGCTTCTGTGCAGGATAGGGGCCGGCAGGCGCGGGAAGGATGGGGCAATCCATCCAACGGCGGCAGGGCTTTTGATGTTTGGTTATGAAGATGAAATTGTAAAGCAGTATCCTTATTTTTATCTGGATTATCAGGAGCGGGGGGCGGACGGAGGGATACAGGAGCGTATCGTATCCAATTCAGGGAAGTGGAGCGGGAACCTTTTTGACTTTTATCTGAAAATATCCGGCAAGATTGTGCGGGGGCTTCCGCATGATATCCACCGTCCGGTGCGTGAGGCGGCTGCAAACTGTATGGTTAACGGCGATTATATGGGTTCCGGCGGGCTTATCATTGTAAAGAAGCAGGATGAAATCTGCATTACAAATCCGGGCAGTTTCCGCATGGATATCCTGGAGGCAGTAAACGGCGGGAAGTCGGATCCGCGCAATACCCGTATTGCAAAGCTGTTCTATCTGGTAAAGGTAGGGACCAGAACCGGTAAGGGTGTGCCTGATATGTACCGGGTATGGAACCGGAAAGGCTGGAGGATGCCGGAAATCCAGGAACGTTTCAGGCCGGATCGGATTACCCTGAAATTGCCGCTGGCGGCAGGCCGGACGGATGGGGCTAAAAAGGATGTCCTGTTCGGGATGCAGGAATATAAGGATGCTGTCCTTGATTATGTGACATGGGCGATATATGTCAACGGGAAAGAGGCGGGGGAGGAACTTGGGCTTAATGTGCAGGAGGCGGAGGCAGTCCTGGCGCAGATGGCGGAAGAGGGGATTTTAGTCAGGGCGAAGAATGGGGCGGGGTATCGGCTGAAAATATGAGGGATTTGGGAACCAATGGCACTGCAGGGAAATATTTCCACCTATGCGGATGGCACCCTGTCCCCTGGCGGCTGTCCCCGGCTGCGCAGAAAAAGAAAAATACATTCAAAAAGTTATGAGATTTCTTATGGCTTTTCCGGACAAATTTGCTGCCGTTTCTGGCGGAGTCACCGCCTGGCAGCAAATCTGTAAGACAACACCGTTGTCTGGAAAAAACGTTAGAAATATCTCATTTTTGCAGTTGTATTTTTCTTTTTCTGCGCAGCCGGGGATAGCCGTCAGGGGACAGGGTGCCATCCGCATAGGTGGAAATATTTGCCATTGTTTTTTTGCCGTGTTTTTTCACTTAGGTTTTCTTATGATGCAGGAAATTTGTCTTTTAGGCTCCGGATATTTACGGGAGCATTGGGTTAGGTTATAGTTAGGAACTGTATGTAAATAACCTATGCCATTTGCTGGTCTTTTTCTCCGATTGCACCAACCCAAAATCAGTTACATAGCCCGCTATGCGCCCGATTTTGGGTTGGCACACTCAGAGAAAAATCCAGCGCAACTGTCACAGGTTATTTACATACAGTTCCTTAGGAAGCAACAGGGAGGGGGCAGGGATGATAACGATAGCGGTGTGTGATGACGATGAGGTGACAGGAATGGAAGTGAAAGGGCTGATCGGGGAGTGGGATCCGAGGGTGAAAGTGGACTGCTACTGCAGCGGGGAGGATCTTTTAGGGAACTATCAGCCCTATCATGCCATTTTTCTCGATATTGATATGGGGGGGATGGATGGGATTGAGACCGGGAAGCGGATACGGGCGATGGACAGGGAGACGAAGATTATATATCTGACGGCGTACCGTGATTATGCGGCGGGGGCGTTCGGGGTACATGCATTTCAGTACCTGCTTAAGCCTGTGAATAAAGGAGGGCTGTGGAAAGTGCTGGACGAGGTCTTCCGCTATATCGGCAGCCCGCGGAGGAAAGCAGTCCTCGATTT
>CANDKY010000110.1 GCA_947385425.1 uncultured Lachnospiraceae bacterium
AAGATTAGTGTCCTGAAACCTTTTCCTTTCTCTGTTCTCATGTCATTATATCGGTCAATTCTGTGACAGGCAACCAGAGTAATTATAGGTCAGGCAAAATAGGGAGCAACAAGAATGTCGCAGAAATTGTCTGGTGTGTCTGCCCCTTCATAATTTACATAGATTTTTTCGCTTGTGTCATATCCGGCATGATTATTCAGTTCCGCAATGACCGGAAGCGCAATGAGCGCCACTACCGCAAACAGCGCAAGCAGGAACAGCCCCATATACCGCACGATATACTTTGCCATCATGGAAAAGCGCATCAGCACAATGTCCTTTCTCTGCCACGGTTCCCGCAGCCTTCGACCCATGCTGTACGGTAAAGACATTCCTGCCCTTGATTTTTGTTTCCGGCGCTCCCTTTACTTTCAGCTTTGGCTTTTCCTTTGTGTGGATCACCATAGGCTTGTCATCTACTTTTTTAATGTTCAATCTGCATCACCCCTGTTTTGGAGCAAAAAAACAGCACCTAAACCGTTTTTGGCTTAGATGCTGTGATTGTTGTCCTTATTTTGTTGTACCGCCTTCCGTTTTGCCTTCTGGCGGGATTTTCTCTGTCTTTTATCGTACATATCGTGTATCCAGTCCTTTACGGGGGCTTTCCACATCTCGCTTTTGTTTGGGATATTTTTTATAAGGCTTTTCGGGTTCAGCCCCATTTCTTTTGCCATGCGAATTTCTTCATCCCCGATACGGCATTTTTTCTTTGCCTCATCCCACAGTTCCTGCTTATATGCCATTTCTTTTTTCCTCCCATAGTGCAAGGAAATCCGACACAAGGGCTTTCTCCCTCTTATCCACGCATTTCGCAAGCAGCCCTGCCCCGTCATTTAACATATCCATTGTGTGGTATATGCCGAATTTGAGGTTTACTTTTACAATTTCCGTAACCAGTTTTTCATCTGCCCCGATACCGCCTGCCTGAAGCATTTTTTCTATCCCCGTCCGTTCCCTGCACTCTGCCATGCTGCTTAGGTAGATTGTCTCTGCCCGCTTTGTCATTTTGTCCTCACGGACAATCCTGTTGATTTCATAACAATGCTCCAAACCACGGTAAAATGAATCGCTGTTTTTATCCTTCTTATACGTCGTCATAAAGGAATTGCACTGGCACAGATTTTTTTCCTGCTTGTCCTTTTTTATAATCCCCAGGTGAAGAGTCCTGTCCCCCATTTCATGCACCATAAGATAATCACTGTCAAAATCGGAATCCTTCCTTTTTTTACCGCATATGCCCCAAAATCACCCGTGTACTGCTTTGGTCTGTCTGCATACTGGAGCCCCATCAAATGAGGTATCTTATCTTCCGTGTTGGACAGATGGATAATCTTTTTGGAAGTATGGATATAATAATCATATTTGCAGATCGTATCCTTTACACTTTGGAAAATCTGCAAAAGCCTTGTGTCCTTCATGTTTCCTCCCAACGTATAAAGAAATTGCCTGAGCGGTTAGGCTCAGGCATTACATTTCTTTTTTGAATTGCAATTCTGGGAGCAGGCCTATGATACTCCATAGGCAGAGACGACCTTTGTATTTGTATTGCCCGCAAAGCCGGGACGGGTAGCTCCTCTCTGTCGCCGCAAAAGCACTGAAGCTTTTCATTACCTATAATTTATCATGCCCCCGCCGCATTGTCAACCGCTTTCCTGCTTTTAACGGATAGTCTGGGTCACCTCTGGGTCACTTTTTTCGGTTTTTTTCAAAAAAATTCCCACCTGTGCGGTTGACACCCTGTCCCCTCCCGGCTGTCCCTGCCAGCAATAAATTTTCCTATAAGCAGAATCCTTTCGTTTATTATGTATCAGCGCTTTTATTATCTAACGCAATCATTCTTTTGGGGATAATCGATATACGTATTTCAAAAAATCATAAGCTGCTTTTCCCTCATTTTCATTATATTCCCATCCAAATTCCTTCCCAACAAACTGTGCCACGCTTCTAAACAACTCGCACATACCCAAAACAGACTTCCAGGCATTATCAACATTACCATCAAAATAGGTCGATAAAAGCATATTCCATTCTTTCTCTGAAATCCATTTATATAAGTATTTTGATGATTTTCCGGTGCTTACTGACCATTCTGTTAAGATACCCACTTTCCAATTCAACATAGTAATAAGCTGATCTCTTACTACATGATTTGTCATATCCTGCACATAAGGAATCTCCTTCCGCCATAAGCCCTTTGCTATATTATTGGTACACCACCAAAAGTTATTGCAAACTGCCCTATATTGTTCTTTTGCAGGCTTTTTAACCCAATACTGACAATCTGTCGCCGCCGTGATTTCGGGTAATATGTTTTCCTTATCCAGCAAAACCCTGCAAAGTTTATCGTCTTGGATGTGATTCAGTGCATAATTTATAGACTGTACCGTTAAGTCAATTCTGGTTCCATCTGCAAATTGCATAAGCCATCCATACGAATTTTCCTTATCACTTGGATAATATGGGTTTTCATCAGGATACTGCATATAAAGAATATCACCGAAAAGCCTAATCCAATCTTTATCCTCTATAAAGCTTTTCATATCATCTGTCACATAAACAATATCGTAATCCTGAAAAATATCCTTTGGCAAAGCATCTATGCTTCTAATCCCCCGCAAATTGCAGCGCACATCTCTTGGGAAAGCACTTTTCAAACACGCCCTGCCAGAATCAATAAAAATTTAAATTGGGTATAGACAATACCAATCTTTTATGCTAAGATATAACTACAAAAACAGTAACCATTATCATTATTAAATATAGGAGGTATTTATTATGGCGGCAAAAAATAATGCACAGGTAGATAACTTAGTAAACTTATTGGACGGATACGCTACGAAAGGCGGGCATCACCTTAACGTAAACGTACTTAACAGGGATACCCTTTTAGATGCGCAGAAGCATCCTGAGAATTATCCCCAGCTTACCATCCGTGTCAGCGGATATGCCGTAAATTTCATCAAACTGACACCGGAACAGCAGGCGGATGTTATCAGCAGGACATTCCACGAAGCAATCTGACACAACCCGGAAAACGGGCGGGATATTCTGCCAGGCAATCTGGCACAGCCCGAAAAACAGGCGGGATATTCTGCCAGGCAGTCGGACACAACCCGGAAAACAAATTTCATAAACAGGGAGAAATGCAAAAATAACGGTAATTGGTTTTTCATACAGCTATCGTTATTTTTTGTATGCAGGGAAACCCTGCACAAAAATCCCGTGAAGAAAAAAAGTTATTTCTTTAAGGCTCCTTACTTTTGCGGATTATGCAAAAACCAGAATTACAGCTTCACACCGTCTCATCCAGCGCATATGCCCGCCGCACGATATCCTCGATCCTTTCCTCCTGCACATAGAGGTTGGTAGGATCATACTTCCCTATCAGATCGAGCATGGCCTCCTTAGCAGTGATCTCCGCCCGTGCCTTGATAATCCAATGGTGCCCGTCCTGCTCCAAAAGCCCATAGTTCCCGTTTTCCTGCCATACAGGGATATCCCCGTCAAACTCCAGCTTCACGAGGAACCCGTCGTTATATCTGGCACGGAAATCCTCCAGGGTGCCGTCAAACAGCTTCTGCCCCTGGTCTATCATAATGAGCCGCTGGCACACAGCTTCGATATCGTCCATGTCATGGGTCGTCAGGATAATGGTCGTTTTCCGCTCGGCATTGATATTTTTCAGCGCATCCCGCAGAACTTTCTTGCTGGTGACATCCAGGCCGATGGTAGGCTCGTCCAGATACAGCACCTCCGGGTCATGAAGAAGCGCGATAGCGATATTTGCCTTCATCTTCTGCCCCAGGCTGAGCTGGCGGACCGGCTGATGGAGAAAATCCTTCATATCCAGCAGTTCGGTAAAAAAATCACAGTTCTTCCGGAAACGTTCTTTGGGAATACTATACAGGCTCTCATACAAATCAAAGGTATCGGAAACGGGTAAATCCCAGTAGAGCTGGGAGCGCTGGCCGAACACCACGCCGATGCGCCTGGCATTTTCCTTCCGGTTTTCGTAAGGGATAATGCCCCCGACTCTTGCCACACCGCCGGTGGGCAGCAGCACCCCGGACAGCATCTTGATAGTGGTGGACTTGCCCGCGCCGTTCGGCCCTATATATCCCACCACCTCACCCTTTTCCAGGGAAAAAGACACGTTCCTTACCGCCTCTTTCACGGTATATTCCCGATGGAACAGCGATTTGAACGCGCCCGCAACCCCCTTTTCCTGCCTGACGATGCGGTATTCCTTACATAAATTCTTAACTTCAATAAAGCTCATCCTGGTTCTCCTTATTCCAGTCCCGCATACGCCCCTCCTGCGCCCACAACCTGCAGAACAAATTCTGCCCAGAAATGCATGGTCAGACTTTGTTCTGGGGCACCGGAGGGGCGTATGCTGTTTTTGATTCCAGTCCCGCATACGCCCAGACAGTACCCATTACCGCAGAACAAATTCTGCCCAGAAATGCATGGTCAGACTTTGTTCTGGGGCACCGGAGGGGCGTATGCTGTTTTGATTCCAGTCCCGCATACGCCCCTCCTGCGCGTATGCCTTTTTATTTTATGATCCGGTGCTCTTGTAATATTTCAATCCCCAGTTCCACAGCAAAATACTCAGCGCAAAAACAAACATCCCAACCAGCGGGCTGAGATACGGCAGTATGGCAGGATATCCCTCCGGAATGTCCTTGCCCAGCAGTACCGAAGCCGGATAGAAATTCATAAATGCAAAAGGCAGGATAAAGGTCAGCACAAACTGGATGCCTTTGGGGAAAATAGTGACAGGATAGTTGGTAAACTCCTTTACATCCCACAGCAGGAATTCTGCGATGGGGTTGCTGCCCACGGAGAAAAAGCTCATGGTAGAGGCCGCAATCAGCGCCGCCGCCTGGATAAGGGAGGCTCCCACTATCGCCAGGATCAGGAACAGGATGCTCTTCACGTCAGGCACATAGGACAGGCTGCAAAGCGCCGCCGCCATAATCAGCAGCGATACAGTAAAATGGCTGACATAGCCCACATTGTAGCCTGCCGAAAAAACTTCATGCAAAAAAGGCGGAATCGGCTTGGTCAGCGAAGCGTCAAACTCGCCGGAACGGATACGTCCCGCCAGCCCGCTTGAGAAATTGAAGAAAAAGGACGCGCCAATCGCGTAGGACATGGTGGCGAGCCCATAGAGCATCATCATCTCCGAACCGTTCCAGCCGCCCAATACATGGAAGCCGGAAACCATAATGTATATACCAAGGAACGTAGCCCCGTAACTAATCCACTGGCCGACAATTCCCGCCAGAAACGTACCCCGGTACGCCATTTCCCGGCGCAGCGCCACCCGGAAAAAGCTGCCGGACAATTTTCTGAAATTTTTCATTCTGCTCCTCCCTTCAGCCGCCGTTGACGGTCAGTTTCCTTGTCGCCGCCCGCCACACCATCTGATCCGCGAAACTCAGCCCGGCCAGCCACAAAAAAGCCGCCAGCAGGGAAACCCACGCCTGGCTGGCCGGGGTTTTCATCAGGAAAATATTGATGGGCTCAAAAGTCATATAGCGGAAAGGCAGCCAGTAACTAAGCTTCTCCAGAAACTCCGGATAAAACCAGATAGGTACGAATGTACCGCCGAATATATCCCGTATCCCTCGCAGATAAAACCATATAAACCAGCAGCGCTGAAGCCAGAAAGCCAGCAACCCGGCCAGGTATGTCACCTCAAACATCAGCGCTATACCTAACAGCGCGGACAGGAGAAAAAGCAGGATATGTACCCCGTCCGGCAATACGGCCCCTGAGAGGAAAAACAGGCTCAGGCCCAACACCGGCAGGGTGGCGGTCAGCGAACCATAGACATTTTTGCCCAAAGTCTGGGCCAGCATATAACCCTTGTAGGAAATAGGCCGCAGCAATTCCATGGATATCGTACCGTCTATCATGGCATTCTCGATAATACCCGCCACATCCGTGCGGGTCAACTGCAGCATAAATGAATTGATGAGCACATACAGCAGCATATCCGGAAAACTGGTGTCCTTCCGCACCCCGCTCCCTAACAGCGCCTGCCACAGAAATACCTGGATGAGAAAACCAAGCGCCGCGCTGAGTATCCCCCACAGCGCCGCCGAGCGGTAAGCCAGTTCCGACTTCAGTGACTTTTTAAATACAATCCAATACTTCGTCATTTGCATCCCTCCTCGACCGGACAGTGGAATGGCCTTCTCCCCCTGCCCGCGCGCGGCCCGTGCGCCGCCTCAGCGGCATACTTCAAAAATATAAGCGCCCGGATTCTTCTCCCCGGACGCTTTTAAATGCACACAGGCATGATTTTTATTTTTGTGCCACATCTTTCATGGAGAAGCTTGTCCTTCCCATCTTATCCCTGCCAAGGCATACCACAGTAACCTTATCGCCCAATGTCAGCACATCCTCCACACGGTTTATCCTCTCCCTGGAAATCTTGGAAATATGGACCATGCCCTCCTTGCCGGGCGCAAACTCAATGAACGCGCCGAACTCCTTGATACTTACGACAGTCCCCTGGAAAACCTGTCCCTCTTCAAAATCCGTCGTAATGACTTTTACCATTTCCACTGCCTTATCCATCATGGCAGTGTCCGTGCCGCATATAGATACCTTGCCGTCATCCGTAATATCAATTTTCACACCTGTGCGGGCAATGATTTCATTGATCGTCTTACCCCGCTGGCCGACCACATCACCGATTTTCTCCGGATCAATCTGGATGGAAACGATTTTCGGCGCATAAGCCCCTACTTCCTTCCTCGGCTCCGCGATAGCCGGCGTCATTACTTCATTTATAATATATTCCCTTGCTTCCTTCGTCCGCCGGATCGCCTCTTCCACAATGGGCCTTGTAAGGCCGTGGATCTTAATGTCCATCTGGATAGCCGTAATACCGTCATGGGTTCCCGCTACCTTGAAGTCCATATCCCCGAAAAAGTCTTCCAATCCCTGGATATCCGTAAGCACAATATAATCCTCGTCCGTTTCGCCGGTCACAAGGCCGCAGGAAATGCCCGCCACCTGCTTTTTGATCGGCACGCCTGCCGCCATCAGCGACATCGTGGATGCACAGACGGATGCCTGCGAGGTGGAACCGTTGGATTCAAAGGTTTCGGAAACGGTACGGATGGCATAAGGGAATTCCTCCTCCGAAGGGAGCACCGGAACCAATGCCCTCTCCGCCAGCGCGCCATGTCCGATTTCACGGCGTCCCGGCCCGCGGCTCGGTTTTGTTTCGCCTACGGAATAAGAAGGGAAATTGTAGTGATGCATATACCTCTTATTCACTTCATTCTCATCCAGTCCGTCAATCCTCTGCATCTCGGACAAAGGCGCCAGGGTAGTAACCGTGCAAATCTGCGTCTGCCCACGGGTAAACATCGCCGAACCATGCACCCTCGGTATCAGATCCACTTCCGCCGCCAGCGGCCGGATCTGCGTAATCTCACGTCCGTCAGGCCGCTTATGGTCTTTCAGTATCATCTTACGCACGGTTTTCTTCTGGTACTGGTACACCGCTTCGCCCAGCATTTCCAGCCACTCTTCCTTTTCGGCAAAAGCCTCCTCCAGCTTCTCCGTTATTTTCCTTATATTTTCTTCCCGAACCTGCTTCACATCGGTAAATACAGCCTCCTCCATTTCCTGGGGCGTCACAATCTCCTTTATGGCCTCCAGCATTTCCGCCGGGACCGCACAGCTTACATATTCATGCTTCGGCTTCCCGACTTCCGACACAATCTGATTAATGAAAGCAATGATTGTCTGGTTAATATCATGCGCCTTATAAATCGCTTCCAGCATCTTATCCTCCGGGACTTCATTCGCCCCGGCCTCAATCATGATCACCTTCTCACTGGTAGAAGCAACCGTCAGGTTCAAATCCCCTACCTTCCACTGCTCCTGGGACGGATTGATGATAAATTCCCCGTCCACCATCCCGACCTGGGTCATCGCACAGGGGCCGTCAAAGGGGATATCCGAAACGGAAGCCGCGACAGCCGCGCCGATCATGGCCACCAGCTCCGGACGGCACGCGGGATCCACACTCATTACCATATTGTTTAATGTCACGTCATTTCTGTAATCCTTCGGGAACAAAGGCCGCATCGGGCGGTCAATCACACGGCTGGTCAGGATCGCGTTTTCGGAAGCTTTCCCTTCCCTCTTGTTAAAACCGCCGGGGATTTTGCCTACGGAATACAATTTTTCCTCATATTCCACACTTAAAGGGAAAAAGTCAATCCCGTCCCTCGGCTTGTCCGAAGCCGTTGCCGTACAAAGCACCGTTGTCTCCCCATACTGCATAAACGCGCAGCCGTTCGCCTGCTTTCCAACCCTGCCGATGTCAACGCGCAACGTCCTTCCGGCAAGATCCATCGTAAATGTCCTGTAATTATTTTCCATCTTTTTCTCCTTCCTGTCTTTCCCTTCCCGCTTTTGCCATCTTTCCTGCGGAAAGGGATTTTCAAACACTTTCTAATACTCCAGGGCAGGAGACGCCGAAACTACTGATAAAAACACGCCATGCCTTATGCCATACCTTGCCATGCCCTTATCAGTGGTCTCGGAATATCCCCTCTGCCCTGTCTGCTCTCATGCATGCCTGAACGCAAAAACTGCGGTAATGCCCCGCTTCAGGCTATGGAACACTGGCCTCAAAACAATCATAGCGGGACATAAAACCCGTCCCGGCCCCATGAGGAAAAGGCGGACACCGCAACCTTTCAGTCTGTATCCGCCTAAATATCCGTCCAATTACTTTCTGATTCCAAGCTTTTCAATCAATGAACGATATCTCTCAATATCCTTTTTCTTGAGATAATCCAGCAAACCGCGCCTCTGGCCTACCATCTTAAGAAGCCCTCTCCTGGAATGGTGATCCTTCGGATTCGCTTTCAAATGCTCGGTAAGCTCCTGGATCCTCGCGGTGAGTACTGCAATCTGCACTTCCGGCGAACCGGTATCGCCTTCCGACCTTGCATACTCCTGAATAATTGCCGTTTTCTTTTCTTTCGAAATCATTGTCTTTCCTCCTGCTTTTCCTGCACCGGATACTAAGGCCGGGCCGGAGTTGTCCCACGCCTGAGCATCGGCTCTCTTTTTTACCTCTGCTATCATACCACAGATTCCCGGGCTTGTAAATACTGAGATTTGTGCAAAACTAAATTAAGCAGGCCAACACCGCACCATCTTATATCTTCTTAAACGGCTCCATATAAGCCGCCACATCCCCCAATTCCTCTTCTATCCGCAGTAACTGGTTATATTTCGCGATCCGGTCGGAACGGCAGGGCGCCCCGGTCTTGATCTGCCCCGCATTCACCGCTACGGCCAAATCCGCGATAAACGTATCCTCCGTCTCCCCGGAACGGTGGGAAACCACGGCGCGGTATGCATTCTTATGCGCCATCTCTATGGCCTCCATCGCCTCCGACACCGTACCGATCTGATTGACTTTTACAAGGATGGCATTGGCAACCCCAAGCTTAATCCCTGCGTCCAGCCGTTTCGTATTGGTAACGAACAGGTCGTCTCCCACTAACTGGATCTGCCCGCCCAGGCGCTTTGTCATCTCTTTCCAGCCGTCCCAGTCGTCCTCCGCCAGGCCGTCTTCGATGGAAATAATGGGGAACTTCCCGATCAGTTCCTCATAATAAGCAATCATCTCCGCCGTATCCCGCACTACCTCGCCGCCGCTTAACTTACTCTCCCCGGGGAAATGGTACATACCCGTCTTCTCATTATACAGTTCGCTGCTGGCCACATCCAGGGCTATTTTAATATCCTGCCCGGGGATATATTTGCTCGTCTCAACCGCTTCCACAATCAGCGACAGCACAGCCCCGGCATCCGGAAGATCCGGCGCGAAACCGCCCTCATCCCCTACTCCGGTGGACAGCCCCCTGTCCTCCAGTATTTTCTTCAGATTATGATAAATCTCCGCACAGATCCGCAGCCCGTCCGCAAAGCTTTCCGCCTGCACGGGCATAATCATGAACTCCTGAAAATCCACAGTATTCGCCGCATGTTTCCCGCCGTTTAAAATATTCATCATCGGCACCGGAAGCAGCCTGGGATGCACGCCGCCCAGATAACGGTACAGCGGAATCTCCAACGCTTCCGCCGCAGCCCGCGCACAGGCCATAGACACGCCCAGGGTAGCGTTTGCGCCCAGGCTCCCTTTGTTGTCCGTGCCGTCCGTCTCTATGAGAATCCTGTCAATCAAACCCTGATCCAATACGTTTTTCCCAACCAGGGCATCCTTTAACTTCGTATTAATGTTCTTTACCGCATTGCGGACACCCAGCCCGAAATACCTCGTCTCACCGTCCCGAAGCTCCACCGCCTCGAAACGCCCCGTACTGGCCCCGGAGGGCACCGCCGCGCGCCCCGTGATACTCCCCTCCACGGTCACTTCTGCCTCTACCGTAGGATTCCCGCGGGAATCCAAAATCTCCCTTCCGCGGACATCCGTAATTTTCAGATATAGATTCATAAATAACCTGCTCCTTTCCAAAATCATAAACTCCCGCGCCCGGTTGGCACCGGATCTGCGAACGCCATGCTGCCAAATTATTTTCCTCCATATCTATTCCCATATCCGCGCAAAAAATACAAATTCCAAACAAAATACAATTTCCAAGCAAAATATTACCAAACCCTGCGTACCGTCACGCCGCACCCGCCAAAATACACGAAAGTGCCGTCCTCCCTTCATTCATACGCCGTCTCCTTCTCCAGCCAGTCAGGAATCCTGTCCGCCATCAGGTAAGCGCGGCCTGACCCGCGGTAATAAACGCTGTCTACCGTCCCGTCTTTATACATCACCGTCACGTCATAATCGTAATCAATTAAATCTTTTGACAGCCAGCTATCGTCAAAAACCCTCGGATACAAAGCCTGCGCGATATCCCGGATCTGCTCCTCCTCATTAAAATTTTTCGTCACGGTATAACCGTTATAATTATTTCCGATATCCATGTCGGCCACAGTTTCCGCGATAAGCCCGTCTGCTTTGGCCTGCATTACAGCGGCCTTTGCCAATTCCGAATGGTAATTCTCCACCGTTATACTGGCTATCCCTTCCACATCCAGGTAATTTCCGTCGTAAACCCCTTTCTCTTCCAGGAAAGCAATCGTATTCGTATAAGAAGGGTAGATATTATACTCGAACCCCCTGCTCACCGTCCGGCCGTCCGTATCCTTTTCCACCTCAATGCGGATATTCCCGCATACAAATTCATTGTGCATCATGGAATAATCGGCCTTTTCCAGATCCTTCAGGTACGCCTCGCGGAACTCATCCAACCCCTCCGGCGCCAGGTTCTCCACCTTAAACCCGGTACTGAAGGTAAATTCCTCAATCCGGTTTCCCTTTATCCCGGCATATATATCATCGTTATACAACTGGCATTTTGCCTCCCTGTATTCTTTGCTCCCGACGATACGATTTAACAGTTCCTCTTCTTCCCCGCTCACGGAGAAATTCCTCCAGATCTCTTTCCCGTTCTTCATGCGGTAGCAGACACTGCACCATATGTTCTCCTCCTCCGATTTTAAATCCGAAAAGCGGCAGATGGCGTCAATGTCATGGATACCCGGCATGGAAAGCCAATAATCCACATTGTTTACAGAATGGAAATTCTCATCGATACACTGATTCCCGTACATATCATCCATGAAAAGGACAACCGCGTCTTCCAGCTTATCCGGATCCGGCGCCCACCTGTCATAACCGGTTAAGTCAAAACAGAAGATGAGGAAAATCACCGCCACGCCGGCCCCTGAAAGGAGCATCTGGTATTTTTTGCGCAAAACCGCCCGGATATCCATCTCATAGATAACCTCTATCGTACAGCTCCCTATAATAACCGCCATAACCATGCCGAACACCATCATGGCAATGGGTGTCTCCCCGATCAAATCCATGATAATATACCCGATGCCCAGCGCAAAAGGAATAACCAGCAGCACTTTCACCACGCCCTTTGCCTTCGCAAAAGCCATTGCTTTCCCTGCCGCTTCCGACGGCCTTTTCATATAACAAAACCATGCGATGGCCGCAAACCCGGCTGCCATGGCCGCCATGGCCAGGATATGGGGCAGGGCCTCCCCGAAGCTTTCCGCCTCCAGCCCCTCAATGAGCTGCCCCACCGGTGACAGGTACAGATGCGTCTTCACGGACTGATAGGCAAAATATTTGTAAAAACTATCACAATAAGCCTGCAGCAGCACCTTTACCAAGGGTTCGTAAAACACAAAAATGGCCGTTGCAAACAGTGTAATAATCAGGTTTCCGGTCAGCATTACGGCAATCATGGCCAGCCCGTAGATACCAAGGAACAGCAGGACCGTACATCCAAGGCTCACTGCCGCCACACCGAAATTCACCCCGTCCATGGCGCCGTTTATGCCGGCAACAGCCATGGCAAGCAGCAGGCTCACCAGGTACGGCAGGAAAAAAATCAGCACACCGTTCAGATATATGACGGCAAACCTCCTGGATTTCTTCACCGGGATACTGTGGTAAAAATCCACCTTCCTTTTATGGTACAGATAGGAAAACCCCTGTATCGCGCAAACCGCCGCAATCACACAGACAAGAAAAACCAGGCCGCCAAGGTTGGTAATGGAACCAAGCCAGCCCTTTGCCGCCTCCGTCAGAAGCCCCTTTGACACAGCTTCCGTATACCCGCCTACCTGGTTCACCGTATTCTGCCTGCTCAATATCATCATCATGCCCACCGGATAGTAAATAAACCAGAACAGCCCCGATATAATCCACAGCCATACCCGCCTTTTATTGTTTTCCTTTAGATTAGCCAAGAATGAGTTTTTTGACATCATAGCCGACCACCTCCGTTTCACTGATAAATATCTCCTCCAAAGAAAGGGGAAGCGCCTCGAAAAACACGGTGTCCACTGTCGCAAAATGGGCAATGACTTCCTCCCGCCCTCCGCGCACGGTCAATGTATACAGCGATCCCCGCTCTTCCCGCTTAATAACATCCAGCCCATCCATCGCTTTCCCCGCATCCTCCTGCGCCCGGAACACGCATTGTATCTTCTGGATATTGCATTTCATATCTTCCAGATCCTTGGACAGCAGCACGCCTCCCTGGTGCAGAAGCCCTACATGGTCGCAGATATCCTCCAGCTCCCGCAGGTTATGAGAGGCAATGACCGGCGTCAGCCCGCGGCTCTCCATCTCTTTTGCAAAAATGCTTTTTATCCCCTGCCGCATCACCGGATCCAGGCCGTCAAAAGTCTCATCGCACAGCAGATATTTCGTCCCTGAACAGATACCGCAAAGCAGGGCAAGCTGTTTTTTCATCCCCTTCGAAAAAGTATTAATCTTCCGCTTCCTGTCCAGCCCGAATTTCTCCAGATATGCATAAAAGTCTTCCCGCAGGAACCCCTCATAGACCGTGGAAAAATATTTTTCCATTTCCGTTGCATTGGCATTGGCAAAAAAGTACGGCTCATCCGCGATAAAAAAGATCCTCTTCTTCGCCTCCGCATTATCAAATACCGGTATGCCGTCTACTGTGATCGTCCCCTCGTCTGCCTTCAATACCCCCGCCACCATCCGCAGTACCGTGCTTTTCCCGGCGCCGTTGGTGCCAATCAGCCCGAACAGGGTATTTTCCTTCATCGTAACGCTGACACTGTCAACCGCCCGTATACCCTCAAAGGATTTGCTGATATTACTAATCTCAATCATTCCCATCCTCCTATTCCAGTTCCGCATCTGTATGAAGAAAGCCCCCTCTCATGGAAGAATTTCCGGCCATATCCATGTCCGTAAATCCTTCCGGGCTTTCTTCATACAGATGCTGTTTTTTATTCCAGTTCCGCATCTGTATAAACAATGCCACCTCTCATGGAAGAATTTCCGGCCATATCCATGTCCGTAAATCCTTCCGGGCATTGTTTACACAGATGCTGTTTTTAATTTTCCATCTGCTCCATGTAATCCAGAAAGTCGGCTTTGCTCATCCCTAAATCCTTCCCTTCCCCGTATAGCTCCTTAAGCCTTTTTTTCAGTTCTTCCTTTCTCCCGTCCAGTAATTCCGAACTGTCGGATATAAAATTCCCCCTCCCCTTCACGGCATAAATGTAGCCCTGTCGTTCCAGCTCCGTATAGGCTTTCTGAATGGTATTCGGATTGATGGAGAGTTCCATCGCAAGGCTCCTTACGGACGGCATCTGCTCCCCTTTCCCCAGAACACCTTTTAATATGAGAAGCTTGAATTTCTCAACGACCTGCTCATAGATAGGGCGTGCATCTTTATAATCCAGAATTATCATACGCACTCCTTTCCTAAATTCTATAATCCACTCCAACTATCATCCATCCTTTGTACTCCGCAGTAATATTCTCGTATATTGTGTATTATCACAACTAATACAGATAATATACAGCATACACAATAAGCTGTCAAGAGGATTTTACAATTTATACTGCACACCAGTTAAATTTACGGTCGAGTAGACTTGCCTCTTACGAGACAAGCCCCTCTACAGAACCGGACGTGCGGCTTTTCCGCATCCGGCTCTTCATAGTGCTGATGGCCTGTATGCCTCTGTGTGCATGCCGCTTTCTCCTCCGGAACATTTTCCCGGCGTTTTACCTGTCTCAGCATACAGTATCGGTTTATCCGGAGGATATTGCCCTATGCAGCTGCCTTCCCTCCGGTGGCATTGCCTAACTTCCTACGCTTAGCCTGCAGTGTTGCCACTGCATACTCAAGGTTCGCTACCGGTGATGTGGTTAGCACCTTACCGGACGGGATTTCCACCCGCTAAACACTGCACCCTTGCCGGGCGCACTTACAGTTCACTCCATGTCATTAACTTAAGGTTTTCGGCAAAACTCAAAAGCTTATGTTAACCAAAAACCAGGAGCCTGCTTTGCTTTCGGAGGGGCACGTCCTGTCTTTTTGCATCGTTTTGGATGGAGGTTTTACTTAACAGAAGATCGGAAAACTTAGGGGAAAATGGCCATGGATGGCCATTTTAGGCTGTGTCGGGCATGGATGCCCT
>CANDKY010000111.1 GCA_947385425.1 uncultured Lachnospiraceae bacterium
TGAAATATTTTGCCGGTGAAGGGATTGTGGAGGTTTCCAGGGGCGGCGTTACGATCCTTGACAAAAAGCGCCTCCGTGATCTGGCTCAGGGGCCGCACCAGTCGGCGTAGAAATCCAGGAGCACGGGCTTTTCGCTGGTTCTTACAGAATCGAAAATGTCTTTGTTTACATGGATTATGGACATAGTCAGTTCTTTCCTTTCTTTATTCCTGCGCTGCTTTTGGCGCATTGAGGTTATCCAAAGGGTGTTTCTTTTTATCTGTTAGCAGTGTATCATATCCTGTTTACTGTTTACTGTTTACTGTTTACTGTTTCTGTGACGCAGTCGCGTTTTTTGCTTTGCATATAAGCTGTGTCATTGTTCCCATGGGGCAGTATACGCACCAGGAGCGGGGTTTGAATAAGACCATGGTCAAAAATCCCAGTACGGTGGAGGTGAGCATCACGCTGTAGAAGCCGAAAGCAAACTGGGCGACACCGTCAGAGAACAGGGTTCCATGGTAAGCCCAATGCCATGGGAGCTTGAATGTCCACAGCAGTGTTACTACGGTGCCAAGATTTTTTGCCCCGGCGAAGACCAGCCAGGTGTTCCACAGCATAAGGAAGAACATTGCAAAGAAGAATATCAAAAATCCATATCGGAAATAACCCGATCTCATCCAGCCGGGAATATCCTTTTTCCGTGACAGGCCGAACCTGCCGCCGACCAGGGAAAATAACTGGCCTCTGCCGCAATATTTGTTGCAGTATGCCTTATTGCCTTTTACAACCGCTATGGCCAGGGGGATAAAAAAGCATAAAAGCCCCAGCCATGCAAAGAGGATATTAAAAAAGCCAAGGATCAGGTAGGAAAGTGAGGCAATCCAAAGGTAATCATACCATTTCTTTTTTCCTTTCATTCTTCTGTCACCTCCAATGAGATAATACTTGCGGGGCATTCCTTTACACATTTCCCGCATCCGACACATAATTCCCTGTTGATGACCGCATGGATGCCGCCTGGGACGGTGATTGCGTTTCGTGGACAGACTTTTATGCAGCATCCGCAGGCAACGCATTCCCGGATGCTGACAGCCGCTTTCTTTTTTGCCATGGTAAAACTCCTTTTGTTTTTCTTTATTATACAGGGAAAAACTGTCTGATTCTGTGACGAAGTCACATTGTTGCTGATTGTTTTTTGCCGTTTCTGCTTTTTTTGAAAACAGGTTTGTTTTCCTTTGGCGGCGCATACGGCGCGATCCCCCTTATCCGGGACGTGGTCTTTGAGAACCAGTGGATGCATATTGCAGTCTGCACAGCCTTTGGAAAGCATGATCGGACGAAAATTTATGAAAGGCAGTATTAATTTATATTTACCGGATTGCAAAAGAACATAAGTTCTGTTATAATATGTTTAAAAGGTGGAAACAGTATAAACGGAACAGCGGAAGGTATCAGGGACTGTTAAGAGGTTTGGATGTGGTGAAGGAAACAAGGGTTTATGTGGCAATCGATCTGAAATCGTTTTATGCATCCGTAGAGTGTGTGGAGAGGGGGCTTGATCCTCTGACAACGAATCTGGTTGTGGCCGATGCGCAGCGTACGGAGAAAACCATCTGTCTGGCAGTGTCGCCGTCCTTAAAGGCTTATGGCATTCCGGGGCGGGCGAGGCTGTTTGAGGTGGTACAGAGGGTGCGCGAGGTAAATGCGCAGCGGCGTATGCAAGCCCCCGGCCATGCCTTTTGCGGATCTTCTTACGAAGATACAGAGCTTAAGGCTTCCCCGCAGCTTTCGGTGGATTATCTGACGGCTCCGCCGCGGATGGCCCGCTACATGGATTACAGTACGAGGATTTATCAGATTTATCTTAAATATGTTGCTCCGGAGGATATCCATGTGTATTCCATTGATGAAGTATTTATGGATGTGACGGATTATCTGGATGCCTGCCGGATGACCGCAAGGGAGTTTGCCGGGAAAATTATGCTGGAAGTGCTGCAGTCCACCGGGATTACGGCGACGGCAGGGGTCGGGACGAATCTTTACCTCTGTAAAGTGGCTATGGACATTATGGCGAAACATGCCGAACCGGACGGGAACGGCTTCCGGATTGCATATCTGGATGAGATGACGTACCGCAGGCTTCTTTGGGGGCATCGGCCTCTTACCGATTTCTGGCGTGTCGGGAGGGGATACGCCAGACGCCTGGAGGAGAACGGGCTTTTTACCATGGGGGATGTGGCGAGGTGTTCTATCGGCGGCCCGTCGGAATATTTTAATGAGGAGCTTCTATACAGGCTTTTCGGGGTAAATGCGGAGCTGCTGATCGATCATGCCTGGGGTTGGGAGCCGTGTACGGTTGCGGACGTAAAGGCGTATAAACCGGAAACAAACAGTATAGGGTCCGGGCAGGTGCTGCAGTGTCCATATAGTTTTGAGAAGGGGAAACTGATTGTGCGGGAAATGACGGATCTTCTGGTTCTTGATCTGGTGGATAAGGGGATGGTGACGGATCAGATGGTGCTGACGGTCGGTTATGATATAGAAAACCTGTCAAACCCGGAAATCAGGGCATATTATAAGGGGCCGGTCACAACGGATCATTATGGGCGTAAGGTGCCAAAACATGCCCACGGAACGGTAAATCTGGAGCGGCAGACTTCTTCTTCCAGACAGATTATGGATGCGGTGACAGGGTTATATGAGCGTATTGTGGATGAAAAGCTGTTAATCCGGCGTGTCACTGTCACGGCGAATCATGTTGTGCGCGAGGAGGAAGCGGCAGGAGGGGAGGTTTTCGAGCAGCTGGATTTGTTTACGGATTATGGGGCTTTACAGAAGCAGCGCGAGGAGGAAGCGGCGATGCTGGAGCGGGAGAAAAAGATCCAGAAGGCAATGCTGGCTATAAAAAAGAAGTATGGGAAAAATGCAATATTACGGGGGATGAATCTGGAAGAGGGGGCAATGACGGCGGAAAGGAATGGACAGATTGGGGGGCATAAAGCTTAGTGTGAAAAAAAGTTCTAAAGTGGTAAAGTACACCACTTAAGAACTTTTAGGATTTGCAATGCTGTAGCATCGCAAATCCGTTTCACACGGAAGAATGCCCAGAAAGAAGGCATTCTTCCAGGTTTTTCATGGCGGATTTGTGCTGCCGCAGGGCGGCAGCATGTTGGTTAGTGTGAAATCGGAGATTTCACCATCTTGATTTGAGTGCCCGCGGGAGCGGGCGAATGGGAGTTAGCGTGAAAAGAGGCGTTTTTCCAGGTTTTTCATGGCTGGATTTGGGCTGCCGGAGGGAGCGGACTGAGAGCTTTCAGGCTTTTCATAGCGGCGTTATGCGGCGGCACATGTTGGGGAGCGGTATGAATGGCGGAGGTGCAGGGAATGGAAAGTGATCGTTATGCGGATATTATTTATAGGAAGCATCCGATATCTGTCAGGCATCCGCAGATGTCTGTGGCGGAAAGGGCGGCGCAGTTTTCGCCTTTTGCCGCTTTGACGGGCTATGGGGAAGCAATCGGGGAGGCTGGGAGACTGACGGATGAGAGGAAGGAATTGGATGAGGATGTAAGGGAAGGGCTGGATGAAAAACTGCAGTCGTTGTTGGCGCGGATTGGGGAGCGCCCGGAAGTGTCTGTCACATATTTTCAGCCGGATGGCCGGAAGGATGGCGGCGCTTATGTGACTTGGCGCGGCAGGGTGAAGAAGGTAGATGTATATGGGCGGTATGTGGTTATGTCGGATGGTATGAGGATTCCGATGGGGGATATTGTGGAACTGGAGTGAAAAAAGTTCTACCTGTGCGGTTGGCATCCTGTCCCCTCCTGTGCAGCCTGTTTTTTGTACTTATTTGAACGGGATTTGGATTGAACTAATATGGAGGCAGCATATGGAAGTAACGTTAGTAAGGGCAGATATCGGCAATGTAAAAGAACTGCACGCTATGCAGGTGGAAGCTTTCAAAGAATTATTGGAGAAATATCAGGATTTTGATACCAGCCCTGCAAATGAAACCATGGAAAAAGTAGAAGCACGCTTGAAACAGGATTTTACATTTTACTATTTTATTTGTATCGGGCAGCAAAAGGCAGGGGCTGTTCGTATTATCGATAAAAAGGAAAACGGAAAAAACAAAAGGATTTCCCCCATATTTATACTGCCGGAATTTCAGGGGAAAGGGATTGCACAGAAAGCAATCCGGCTGTGTGAAGAAAGGCACGGGAACGAAAATTGGGAGCTGGACACAATTTTGCAGGAGCCTAAAAACTGTCATTTATATGAAAAAATGGGGTATCGCCAAACGGGGAAAACAAAGACTGTTAACGAGAGGCTTACATTAATGTTTTATGAAAAGAAGGGGACAGGCGAAGCAGGAATGTGAGTTATTGTCCACTCCCCGCCTAATCTACCTGGTTATATTTGTAAAATGCCAGCTTGCCGGGGATATATGGTACGTGCTATAATCGTTTCGGAAGTAAAAACATCTGAAAAGGGAGAATGGGATATGAACAGCACGGGAGATTTTAGGAAACGGATATTTATGACAACAGTCGGTGTAATTTTGTGTGCCATTGCGGTTGGCTTTTTTAAATGTTCACAGTTTGGCGTTGATCCGTTCCAGTGTTTTGCACAGGGGGTATGGGGGCGGTTTTTCGGAACAAAAGTTACATACGGGACTTATTATACGGTGCTGAGCGGGATTATGCTGCTTATCGATCTGGTGATTGCCAGAAGCTGTATGGGGGCGGCGACTCTGGTAAACATGTTCCTGACGGGGTATGTGGTGGATTTCTCCTGCATGGTGATTAATCATTTATGTGCGGAACCCGGGCTGTTGGTGCGGTGTGTGTTCCTGGCAGTCGGAGTCCTGGTGATGTGTTTTGCATCATCGCTTTACATGACTTCGAACCTGGGCGTTTCCGTATATGACGCAATTCCGATTGTGATCGCCAGGAAGCGGAAGCTGCCTTTTAAATTCGTGCGTATCGGCTGTGATCTGCTCTGTGTGATCATTGGTACTTTGGCAGGGTTGATGCCGGGCGTCGGTACGTTGATTACAGCGTTTTTTATGGGGCCTTTGATTGTCTTTTTCAACCACCGTTTTTCGGAGCCTTTTCTTTTTGGAAAAGAAGGTACAAAAAACTGAATTTTGCCAACCGCACAGGTGGAATTTTTGTTTTCCGGCGCGGAAAGGGGCGCAGAGCGCCAACCATATACCGAATACTTCTGTACGGGATTTGCGGCCTGTATCACCGCAGATATTTTCTTACCGCAAATACGCACAAAAGAGTCTGTATCAGTTGGCTGGCCAGCAATCCGTACAAATATCCCTGGATACCGAGCGCGGGAATCAGCCAGAAGACAAAGAGCAGGCGGAATCCAAGGCTTATTATGCTGAAGAGGAAGGTGGAGGTAGTTTTCCCTAAACCGTTTAAAATGCTGTTCAGGGTGCTGGCAATATACATAAAGGGGCAGATAAAGCTTAGTGTGAGGATGAAGCTTCCCGCCAGTGGGCTGTTGTACAAAAACTGCCCCGCCCAGCGCCCGGTCAGGAGAAATATGCCTGTGCAGAGGAAACCAAGGAGCAGGCAGTATTGGATGGATTTACGTACTGCTTTCCGTACAGCCGCGTGGTTGCCGTTCCCGTCGGCTTCTGATACAATGGGCAGAAGCAGTACCGATACGGAATTGGTGATGGCGGAAGGGAAAAAGATCAAAGGCAGCGCCATGCCGGTCAGCACGCCGTAAACGCTCAGTGCCTTGGCATTATCATATCCGTAACGCTGCAGGCATTGGGGGATGTATATTGCTTCCACACTTTGCAGAAAATTAATAAGTGTACGGTTCAGGGAGAGCGGGAATGCAAGGGAAAGCAGACGCCTGGCTTCCTTTAAATATATGGAAAACGGTTCCGACACTTTTTTGATAAAGCTGTGGGACTGCGTCAGGGAATAAAAACGGCTGTATATAGCGGCAAGGCAGAACAGCATGGATGCCGCTTCTCCGATAATGAGCCCAACAACAGCAAAAGTGATGGTGGGCCGGTAGCCTTTTGCACCGTAAAAAAGGAAAATGGAGTAAACGCTTCCCACACGTATTATCTGCTCCACCAATTGTGCGAGGGCGGGCACGGAAGTTTTGCGGATACCGTAAAAATAACCGTTGATGCAGGAGTGTACGGTTGTCATAGGTATCGAAAGGGCGATGATACGCAGCAGGGGGGCAGTCCTTGGTTCAAACAGGAGGTTTTCCGCTATAGAATCCGAAAACAGATAGATATAGGCAGTACACCCCGCAGAGAGGAGCATGGAAATCCCGAATCCGGTAAAAAGGGTGCGGAAAGAGCTCCTGTAGTCATGGGTAGTAGTTTCGCCTGCCACAAATTTCGAGATAGCGGTCTGCATCCCGGACACGGTAACGGAAAAGGATAAGGCGAGCACCGGCGAAGTAAGCTGATATAAGCCCATACCTTCCGCACCGAACACACGGGAAAGGAAAATCCGATAAAAAAAACCGATGAAACGGCTGGCGAAGCCTGTAACGGTCAAAATAATAGTGCCTGTGATAAGGGGGTTGGTCTTCTTCATGAAATACCTGTCTTGCGGGTTGCTGTCCACAGATCGGTGCCGGATGCGGGATCGGCACCTGGGCCTTGAACAGTAACCCTTACGGATTTATTGATAAATATATGCAGCCCGGTTTATTGACAGAACAGCTTATGAGTGGTATAGTAAAAACGTACAATTCGTAGTGAAATACTAGGAATTAAAAAATGACAGGCATTTTGCGGACAGCTTTTTTTCTGCCAGGGTGGGTTCTGGAGATATAGATGCCGGGACTGGAATAAAAAAACAGCATCCATGCCCCAGAGCCCCAGAAGAAAGCCTGACCATGCATTAAGGGCAGGATTTCTTCTGCCGGGATGGGTTCTGGGGCATGGATGCGGGACTGGAATAAGAGCTGGAATCAGGAGGAATAAGAGGAAATGAAGGGTAATCCAATATATTTAGATAATGCGGCGACAACAAAGACAGCGCCGGAAGTAGTGGAAGCGATGCTTCCGTACTTTACGGAGCAGTACGGGAACCCCAGCAGTATTTACGCTCTGGGTTCCGCGGCGAAGGAAGCGGTAAACAGGGCGAGGAAAATAATTGCCTCTACGCTCGGCGCCCAGGCGAATGAAATTTATTTTACGGCAGGCGGTTCAGAAGCCGATAATTGGGCCTTGGTTGCGGCTGCGGAAGCATATGCGCCGAAAGGCAGGCATATCATTACATCGAAAATAGAGCACCATGCCGTTCTGCATACATGCGAATATCTGGAGAAAAGGGGATATGAAGTTACGTATGTGGATGTGGACGAACACGGGATCGTGAAACTGGAAGATTTGAAGCATGCCATCCGTCCGGATACGATATTGATATCCGTAATGTTTGCCAACAACGAGATAGGGACCATCCAGCCAATCAAAGAAATCGGCGCCCTGGCGAAAGAACACGGCATACTTTTCCATACGGATGCGGTACAGGCTTATGCGCATCTGCCGATTCATGTTGATGAGATGAACATTGACATGTTAAGCGCCAGCGGGCACAAATTCCACGGCCCGAAGGGCATTGGATTCCTGTATATCCGTACCGGTTTGAAAATCCGCTCATTCCTCCATGGCGGCCAGCAGGAACGGGGCAGGCGTGCCGGGACGGAAAATGTCCCCGGCATAGCGGGGCTTGGCCGGGCAGCGGAACTGGCCTTTGAAAAGCTTGGGGAAAATGCGGAGAAGGAACGTGCGCTCAGAGATTATCTGATAGAAAAAATAGAAAAAGAGATTCCCCATTGCCGGCTGAACGGTGACAGGGAACAAAGGCTGTCCAACAATGTAAACTACAGTTTCCGGTTTGTAGAGGGGGAATCGCTGCTGATTATGCTGGATATGAAAGGGATCTGTGCGTCCAGCGGATCGGCGTGCACGTCCGGTTCCCTGGATCCTTCCCATGTGCTGCTTGCCATCGGCCTGCCCCATGAGACTGCCCATGGTTCGCTGCGGATGACTGTGAGCGCGGAAAATACGATGGAGGAAATGGACCGGACAGCGGAAGCAATAAAGGAGACAGTGGGAAGGCTGAGGGAAATGTCGCCCCTGTACGAGGATTTTATAAAAAAGGAAAAATTGTAAGAAGGAAAATTTATAGAAAAGAAAATGTTGGTCTATAATTGTATAACACAAGAAAGTAAGGTGCAGATATGTATAGTGAAAAAGTAATGGATCATTTCCAGAACCCAAGGAATGTGGGAGAGATAGAGGATGCCAGCGGGGTCGGCACCGTGGGAAATGCAAAGTGCGGGGATATAATGCGGATTTATCTGGATATTGACGGGGACGGCATCATACGCGACTGCAAATTTAAGACATTCGGCTGCGGCGCCGCCGTGGCCACGAGCAGTATGGCGACAGAACTGGTCAAAGGGAAGAGCATAGAGGAAGCCATGAAAGTGACGAATAAAGCGGTGATGGAAGCGTTGGACGGCCTGCCTCCGGTCAAGGTACACTGTTCTTTGCTGGCGGAGGAGGCCATCCATGCGGCGCTGTGGGATTATGCGGAAAAACACGGAATAAAGATAGAAGGGCTTAAGGAACCGAAGGCGGATATCCACGAAGGCGAAGGGCAGGAAGAATATTAATTCCCGTTAAGCCGTGCGGTTATGGCATCGCGGTATTGCGCATGATGCGGCATACCGCCGCCTGCCCCGCCGAACTTTGGGAATATGAGCTTGAAATAACTTCCGTTTTTCATCTTGAGGGAACATTTCAAGGAACCCATCCATCCTTTTTTTATTTCGCAGTTTTGGATGTCCGCCAATGGAAAATATGTCCCGATATCGGCAAAAAATATTTTGGAAGTAACTTCCTGTACTTTTGTCCCGGCTGCCGGCGCATCGTCAAATTCGTAATAGTAGCTGTTCCGTTCGCAGCCTGCAATTACAAAGGCTGACTGCGTAATACCAAAGTAAATATCAGAGGTTGAGTACCCGTTCTTGCTTAGTGCAACAGTCCCGCCGTTTTCATCCGGGATAAGGCCGTCTTCCGTGCGGGAACATTTCCCGAAAACACCTGTCACACTCGTTTCTTTTGCTATGGCATGTATGCCCGCGAGCAATGTTTCGCCCTGGGGGATGTATCTTCCTAAAACCTGTTTCATATTTGTTTCATCAAAAATTCCTGACATACTGGATTCTCCTTTTCGGTTTTTTCATAATGAAAGGGCTGTGTTTTGCGGTTATCCCTAAAATATAACATAATAATACACGGAAAGCAACCGGTAGGGAAGAAGGCAAATTAATGTTGAAAAAGTTTGATGGTACTGGTATAATATAGCCGTAAATATGAATAAAGTGTTAACAGAAAGTGGGCGGATCAGAGATTGAAGGTCGGATCCGGTGCCGTTCCACGCCGGGGATACCAGTATATACAAATGGATTCCGGATACGGAAGGATAACGGTGCAAAACTGCGGGCGGGGGAAGGATGAGAGTTACACATACATTTGAACCGGTTTTTGACGAAAAATCGAAAATATTGATATTAGGCACTTTCCCTTCGGTAAAGTCGAGGGAAAGCGCTTTTTACTATGGCCATCCGCAAAACCGTTTCTGGAAGGTGCTGGCCGGGCTTACCGGGGAAAAAGTGCCTGGGGACATAGAGGAGAAGAAAACGCTGCTGCTTAAACATGGAATTGCCGTATGGGATGTGATCCGTTCCTGCGAGATTGAAGGTTCCAGTGACAGTTCCATCCGCGAAGTGGCGGCGAATGATATTGCCGGGCTGCTGCGGGGCAGCGGGATCCGGCGGGTTTACGGGAACGGGGATAAGGCGTGCCAGCTTTACAATCGGTTCTGCCGGAAAAGTACGGGGATGGAAATTGTACGCCTGCCATCCACCAGCCCGGCAAATGCCGCTTTTTCCCTGGACAGGCTGACGGCGTACTGGGGTGAGGCATTGAGGTTAGAGCCTGTTTAAAATCTCATTTTCACCATCTGTACACGGTGAAACCGTTCACCACTTTGCGAGATCTTTGCCCCGAATGAGGGGGGCGATGCCCCACTACGCTTCCCTCATTCGGGGCAAACCTCTCACAAGCTGTGGCGCACATCTGGCGAAAAGCAGATTTTAGACAGGCTCTTAGGTTAATCAGGAAAAAGCTGTTCCAGGGACACAGCAGGCGGGGGGAGTACGGGATATGAAGGAAAAGGTGGTAGTGGGTATGTCGGGCGGCGTGGATTCGTCGGTGGCGGCATATTTATTGAAGGAACAGGGCTATGAAGTCATAGGCGTGACGATGCAGATATGGCAGGAGGAAGACAGGGCGGAGACGGAAGAAAACGGAGGGTGCTGCGGCCTGTCGGCAGTGGAGGATGCACGCAGGGTGGCGCAGTTTCTTGGGATTCCGTATTATGTGATGAATTTTAGAAGGGAATTTCGTGAGAAGGTAATAGATTATTTCATAGATGAATATATGCATGGACGTACACCGAACCCATGTATTGCCTGCAACCGGTATGTAAAATGGGAGTCGCTTTTGCACAGGAGCCTTGCCATCGGGGCAGATTATATTGCGACCGGGCATTATGCAAGGGTGGAACGGCTTGCCAACGGCAGATATGCGGTATGCCGTTCGGTATCGGAAGCGAAGGATCAGACTTATGCGCTTTACAATCTGACACAGGAGCAGCTTGCCCGCACTTTGATGCCGGCAGGGAATTATGAAAAGGAGGAAATCCGCGGGATCGCACAGATGTTGGGATTACCGGTAGCCCATAAACCGGACAGCCAGGAAATCTGCTTTATCCCGGATCATGATTATGCGGGTTTTATAGAAAGGGAAGCGCCCGGACGGGTGCCGGGGCCGGGAAACTTTGTTACGGCATCGGGGGAGGTGCTTGGCAGGCATAAGGGGATTACCCATTATACGGTAGGGCAGCGCAAGGGGCTGGATCTGGCTATGGGGTATCCGGTGTTTGTGACGCAGATAAGGCCGGAAACAAATGAAGTGGTGATTGGCGGGGGAGAGGATGTGTTTTCATCGGAACTGCTTTGCGGCAACATTAACTATATGGCGATGGAAGGGCTGGAAAAACCAAGGAAAGCAGTAGCGAAAATCAGATACGGCCATAAGGGGGCCTGCTGTCATATAGAAAAAGAAGGGGCAGACAGGATAAGATGTATTTTTGACGAGCCTGTCCGCGCAGTGACTCCGGGACAGGCTGTGGTTTTTTATGAGGATGGATATGTGCTGGGCGGCGGAACGATCCTGGGCCGTGTCTGAAAAAGGCTTTCTGGCGGATGTGTGTCACAATTTGTGGGAGATTAAAAGCATATTGGCACCACGGGAAGCTTAAGCTTGTTTTGAGGCCGCGGTATGTATGGAGGTTGGAGGTAAGTATGGCAATTTCAGCGGATTATCATTTGCACTCTTCCTTTTCCGGAGATTCGGAAACCCCGATGGATGAGATGGTTGGGAAGGGGGCGGCATTGGGGCTTAAATATATGTGTTTTACGGAACATATGGACATGGACTATGTGTATGCAAAGCCGGAGGAGGAAGGGATGTTCGAACTGGATACGGAATCCTATCTGGCCGGTTTCCTTAAGTGTAAGGAGAAATATGCGGGGCAGATGCATCTGCGGTTTGGCGTTGAACTGGGTGTCCAGCCGCATATTCCGGAGAAGCTTTTTGGTTATGTAAAGGAATATGGATTTGATTTTATTATTGCTTCCTCACATCTCTGTAACCGGAAAGACCCTTACTATACATATTTTTATGAAGGCAGGAGCGAGGAGGAGGCTTACGGGGAGTATTTTGCCTCTATCCTGGAAAATCTGAAAAAATTTGACGACTTTGATGTATATGGGCATTTGGATTATGTGGTGAGGTACGGGCCGAAGAAGGATGCGGGATACAGTTTCGGGAAATACCGCGATGTGCTGGATCCTGTGCTGCGGTGGCTTGCGGAGCATGGAAAGGGGATTGAAATCAATACCGGAGGGATAGCGTACGGGCTGCGGGAACTGAACCCGTGTACGGATATCATCAGGCGTTACAGGGAACTGGGCGGGGAGATCCTTACGGTCGGTTCCGATGCACATACGCCGGAGCGTATTGCGGATGGTTTCGGCAGGGCGGAGGATGTTCTGCGGGCCTGCGGTTTCCGGTATTACACTGTGTTTTCCGGACGGGTGCCGGAATATATCAGCCTGTAAGGAACTGGAGGAAAAAGGTTTTGCCAATTTCCTGATGATGAATTTCCAGGAGCGCCACGCAAAAGGACTATGTTAAGAAGGGGGCTTTTACGCGTAAAAATTAAGGGATAATTAATAAATTTTATATCTTTTGTTTCATTATCCCTATGATATAATATGGAAAGGATCAGTCGAAAGAAAATATGCCGGAGGGAAAGAAAATGGTACATCATATTGTTTTATGGAATTTGAAGGAAGAATTAAACAGCCGGGAGAAAAAGGAAGCGGCGGCTTTGATTAAGGAAAAGCTGGAAGCGGTGAAAAAGGATGTGGAGGGTGTCATATCCCTGCATGTGGAAATCAATGGGCTGGCATCCAGTAATAAGGATGTAGGTTTGATTTCCGTATTTGAATCGGCGGAGGCGCTGGAAGCGTATCAGAAGCATCCGGCGCATTTACAGGCAGCGGCTTATGTGGGAAGCGTGACTTACGCAAGGACATGCCTGGATTATGAATCGGAATGATAACAGGCGATTTTCGTACGTAAATTTTTTGTGGAGAGGACTGCCGTACGGGGAATGGGCAGGCAGCCAAAGGGTGTCCGGGAGGTTATGATGAAAGATGATAACAGAAAAGCAAAGCTGATGACCATGGGGATTGCTGTCGTTTTGATTCTTATTATCTGCGGCATCAGCATGATTATCCATGCCATACGCAGAAGGGACAGCGCGGAAACGGAAAGCAGGCTGCAGTCGGATATTATGGATTATGCCAACAGCGGCCAGGAACAGAGTGTAACGGCAAAGGATGTGGTAAACGGATCGGATATAGAAGGAAGCGGCGGGGGATCCGGAGGAACGGAAAGTAAAAAAGAGGAAGGCGGCCAGCAGGGCGGCAAAGAGGGCCAGGAGGCGCAGCCGGGTAACGCGGATACGGATAACCGGGAGGGAAGCAGTGAAGGGCAGGATTCCGGACAGGAAAATGCGGATGGCACAAACGGCCGGCAGGACGATGCAGCAGGATCGGGAAGCCAGGCGGGAAATGCTGCCGGCAAGCCGGATGCGCAGGAAGATTCCGGTGAAAAGGCTACGATTGTGGAGCCCGTCAAAAACCAGTCTTCGGAATCCATTATGGATGAAGAGGCGCGCAAGGCGGAAAATACCCCGGAAAATCAGAAGACTACGGCGAAATGGCAGAAGGATGTCAATGAGAATCTGGCTTCCGAGCCTGTCGATCTGCCAAGGCAGATGTCGGAAATGAAAGGGTATTGGGAAGCGGGAAATATGGCGGCTGTGGAAGATTTGGCATATCTGCCCAGATACCGCGCAGCTTCCGGGAAGCTGTCAGGAACAACGAAATATTATTATTACGGAGACACAGACAGCAATAACCGTCCGAACGGCAAGGGGCTTGCGATGTACACCGATAACCAGTATTATTATGGGGAATGGAAGAACGGTGTGAGAAGCGGCAATGGTATGTGGATCAAGTTTTATGTTTATGATAAGAATGCCAAGGCGAAAGACAGTCTTTATCTTCAGCACAGTTATTCCGGGACATGGGATAATGACCTGCCCAATGGGGACGGGGCGGAGCATTATGATTTTATAGATGAAAATCTGGATGAAGATATCAGTTATAACCGTAATTTTATCGGTAATTTTAAGAACGGCCTTTATGACGGCGAAATTTACATTACGAATTATCATAAGGACGGTAATGTAAAGGAATGGAGCGGGACGGCGGTAAACGGTGTCTGGCAGCCTATGGGGGAAAAGGATAACCAGGGGAAATATCCTATTATTGTGGAACTGACCAATCCGGACAATTATCAGTGGATGAAAGCAACGGAAAATAAGAATAACGGAGTGGACGGAATCATATCGGCGGCAAAATAAGGGCCCGCGGCCGCTGCATGAGTGAGGGCTTTGTGCGGTTAAGGACACACAGACAGGGGAATAAAAGGAATAAGCGGAATAAAAAGAATAAGAGGAAAAATAATCGGCATTTTAACGCAGGGGCAGGGCAGATGAAGATAACAGTTATAGCGGTTGGGAAAATAAAGGAGAAATTTTACCGGGATGCCCTGGCGGAATATGGGAAACGCCTTGGGAAATACTGCCGTTTTGAGATCGTAGAGGTGGAGGATGAGAAAACGCCCGACAATGCGGGGGAGTCTATGGAAAACCGGATCCGGGAAAAGGAAGCGGAGCGGATTTTAAAGTATGTGAAGCCGGAAGCGTATGTCATTTCGCTTGAGATAGAAGGGCGGAAAATGGATTCGCCCTCTTTTGCGGATGTCATGGGAAAGCTGGCGACATATGGAACGAGCCATATACAGTTTATTATCGGCGGGTCGCTTGGATTGTATAAAAGTGTGTCTGCGCGGGCTGATTTGCGGCTCAGTTTTTCCGATATGACTTTCCCGCATCAGTTAATGCGGGTTATATTGGCGGAACAGGTTTATCGGGCGTATCGGATTTTAAACGGGGAACCGTATCATAAGTAAGGGCGAAAAAGAATAGGTGTTCTTTGAAATAGAAGAGAATAAGATTCGCATTTATAATATTCCCGTGTTAATTCCCTTGTGCGGGCAATCTGCTTTAACGTATCGCTGTCCGCAGTTTCCAAAAAATCGCTTGCCTCGTAATACGCAATATCCCTCCCTTAACGAAACCTGTTTTCCACAACGCCCGGAAGCAAAGTATAAATAGAACAGCCAATCTGTTCTT
>CANDKY010000112.1 GCA_947385425.1 uncultured Lachnospiraceae bacterium
ATTCCTATTGGAAACACAGAAATCCCCTTAAGTCAATGACATTGCCTGTGAACCACACCCACTTAAGTTAATGGCATTGGGAGTGAACTGTAACCATGTAATGTAATGGACAGCCAAATTTTCACAAACGCCTTGCAAGATGCCATTTACGGTGCTATAATACAAAAGTTTGAAAATTTAGGAACTGTTCAGAAATAACTTGTGAATAGTGCGCAGGATTTTTCTCTGAGAATGCAAAATTACTACGTAATTACCCAAAATCGGGCGCATAGCGGGCTTTGCCCTAAGGGGGTATCAGAATGGTGGATTCCTTAGGGCTATGTAACTGATTTTGGGCAGTTACGTAGTAACTTGCTATCGGAGAAAAAGACCAGCAAATGGCATAGGTTTTTTACATACAGTTCCTTAGCCTGTTTATATAAGGAATGAGGAGTTATTTATGAAACAAACCAGAGATGATGTAAGAAATGTTGCAATAATCGCCCACGTAGACCATGGCAAGACAACGCTGGTGGACGAACTTCTGAAGCAAAGCGGTGTATTCCGCGAAAACCAGGAGGTAGCGGAACGCGTTATGGATTCCAACGACATCGAACGCGAACGCGGTATCACAATTTTATCCAAAAATACAGCCGTTACCTATAAAAATACAAAAATCAATATTATCGACACCCCCGGCCATGCCGATTTCGGCGGCGAAGTGGAACGCGTCTTAAAAATGGTAAACGGGGTTATCCTGGTCGTGGATGCCTTCGAAGGCTCCATGCCGCAGACCAAATTCGTCCTCCGCAAAGCCCTCGAACTCAAACTTCCGGTTATCGTCTGCATTAACAAAATCGACCGCCCGGAGGCAAGGCCGAAGGAAGTTATTGACGAAGTGCTGGAACTCCTGATTGACCTGGATGCCAGCGAAGAACAACTGGACTGCCCTTTCATCTTCGCTTCCGCCAAAACCGGGGTTGCTTCCTATGAAATGGATCAGGAAGGGACGGACATGGTGCCTCTGTTTGAAACGATCCTCAAATATATCCCCGCCCCCGAGGGCGACCCGGATGCGGGCACGCAGGTCCTCATCAGTACCATTGACTACAATGAATATGTGGGCCGGATCGGTGTCGGGAAGGTGGATAACGGTTCCGTCAAAGTCAACCAGGAAGTCGTTATTGTAAACCACCATGAACCGGACAAGATGAAAAAAGTAAAAATAAGTAAGCTCTATGAGTTTGACGGCCTGGAGAAAGTGGAAGTAAAGGAAGCCGGCATCGGCTCCATTGTCGCCATTTCCGGCATCACGGATATCCGTATCGGCGATACGCTCTGTTCGCCGGACAACCCGGCCCCCATCCCGTTCCAGAAAATTTCGGAGCCTACGATAGCCATGCATTTTATTGTCAACGACTCCCCCCTTGCCGGACAGGAAGGCAAATATGTCACAAGCCGCCACATACGCGACCGCCTGTTCCGCGAGCTGAATACGGACGTTTCCTTAAGGGTAGAGGAAACGGAGACTACGGAAGCGTTCAAAGTATCCGGGCGCGGCGAGCTGCACCTTTCCGTTTTAATAGAAAACATGCGGCGCGAAGGCTACGAATTCGCCGTGAGCAAAGCGGAAGTCTTATACAAAACGGACGAAAACGGCAAAAAACTGGAGCCCATGGAGCTTGTTTACATTGATGTCCCCGAAGAATTTTCCGGGACGGTCATCGAAAAACTCAGCCAGAGAAAAGGCGAACTGCAGAGTATGGGGGCGGCTTCCGGCGGCTACACCCGCCTGGAATTTTCCATTCCTTCCAGGGGGCTTATCGGCTACCGCGGCGAATTCCTGACCGATACAAAGGGCAACGGGATTATGAACGCCAGCTTCAATGGTTACGGCCCTTATAAAGGGGATATCCAATACCGGAAACAGGGTTCCCTTATCGCCTTTGAAGCCGGGGAAGCCATCACTTACGGCCTGTACAACGCCCAGGAACGCGGCACGCTTTTCATCGGCCCCGGCGAGAAAGTCTACTCCGGCATGGTCGTGGGCCAGAACGGGCGCGGCGAAGACATTGAACTGAATGTATGCAAGAAAAAACAGCTTACCAATACCCGCTCTTCCAGTGCGGACGAGGCGCTGCGCCTCACCCCGCCGAAAGTACTCAGCCTGGAACAGGCATTGGAATTTATCGATACGGACGAACTGCTGGAAGTAACCCCCTCTTCCCTCCGGATCCGGAAAAAAATCCTCGATCCTACCGCACGCAAGAGGGCGGCCATGAAACAATAAATTGGGCAATAAATAAAGCAATATGCCTGAAAAATGCCTGCCGCCAAACATTAAATACACTGTTTGACGGCAGGCACTTTACTGCCCTAAATCCCAAGCACCCTCGTCGCAATGGCAAAATAAATCACCAGCGAAAGCGCATCCACAATCGTCGTAATAAACGGGCTTGCCATAACCGCCGGGTCAAAGCCCAGCCGTTTCGCCAGCACCGGCAGGGTACAGCCTATCATCTTTGCAATACAGACTGCCGCCACCAACGTCATGCATACCACCAGCGCCACGCGCATCCCGACCCTGTCAAAGAGCATCAGTTTTGCGTAATAAGCGGCGGACAAAGTAACCCCGCAGATAACGGCCACCCGCAGTTCTTTCCATATAATTTTCGGCACGTCCGCATAATCAATCTCATTTAAAGACAGCCCTCGTATAATCGTAACACTGGCCTGCCCGCCCGCGTTCCCCCCGGTATCCATCAGCATAGGGATAAATGCGGTAAGGATGGGGAAAATACTCAGCGCGTCTTCGAAAGAAGTAATTATACTCCCGGTAAACGTAGCGGATATCATCAGCAGCAAAAGCCACGGGATCCTCTTTTTCCATGTCTCAAACACGCCCGTTTTCATATAAGGCTTGTCGCTGGGCACAATAGCCGCCATCTTTTCGATATCCTCCGTCGCCTCTTCCTGCAGGATATCCACAACGTCGTCAACCGTGACTATCCCCACCAGCCTGCCTTCATTATCCACCACAGGCATGGACGTAAAATCATATTTCTGGAACTGTCTGGCCACTTCCTCCTGATCCATCAAAGTATTGAGGAAAATGACATTCTCATGCATAATATCCCCGATAATGGCATCGGAAGGGCTGATCAGCAAATACCGCAGCCCCACAGTCCCCACCAGTATCCGTTTTGCGTCCAGCACATAACAGATATTGATCGTCTCACTGTCCACCCCGATCTGCCGTATCCTCTGGATGGCATCCTCCACCGTCATATTTTCCTTTAAATCCACGTACTCCACGGTCATGATGCTTCCGGCCGAATCCTCCGGGTAGCGCAGCAGATGGTTGATATCCCTCCTTGTCTCGGCACTTGCATTTGCCAGAAGCTTCTTTACTATATTGGCAGGCATTTCTTCCAGGAAATCCGCCGCATCATCCGCCATCAGGTTATCAATGATACCGGCCGCCTCCCTGTCGGACAATGACGTTATGATAAGCTGCTGGTTTTCTACCTCCAAATAGGAAAAAACATCCGCTGCCATGCTCTTTGGCAGAATGCGGAACACTTTCAGCAAATCCCCCTCCTCCAGTTCCTCCAAAACCGCGGCATTATCCACGGCATTCATATCCGCCATCCGCTGGCGGAGCCTGGTATACTGCCTGTCCTCCAGCAATTCCCTGATTATATCCAGATCCCTGATCTCTTCCATCGCAATGTTCCTCCATATACAGCGTGAAAAGAAGCGTTTTTCCAGGTTTTTCATGGCCGGGTTTGTGCTGCCGCAGGGCGGCAGCATGTTGGTTAATCCTGATTTGAGTACCCGCAGGAGCGTTAGTGTTGAAAATAATAACTCCCAATTTCTTCTATCTTTACCCTGCCTGCCGTAGCTTCCGTCAATTCTTTGCGCAGCCCTGGCGCATCCCGCTGCGGCACCAGCAGCTTAAACCGCACGTCCTGCGCATATTCCGGCTCTGCAATTTCCAGGCCCATCTGCCCCAGGATGTACTGGATCCTGCCAATCCCGCTGTAATCCGTCCGTATCCGGAACTCCGTGCCGTACTCCATCGTAACGATTTGCGAAGCTTCCAGCCCGGCCTGCACTGCCTGTGTGTAGGCGCGCACCAGGCCGCCTGTGCCAAGGAGCGTGCCCCCGAAATATCTCGTCACTACCACGGCCGCATTCCGTACACCGCAGGCAAGCAAAGTTTCCAGCATCGGTTTCCCCGCCGTCCCGGCCGGTTCCCCGTCGTCGCTGCAGCGCGTCAGGCCCGCCCGCTCCCCGATGACAAACGCCGAGCAATTATGCCTCGCATCCCAATATTTCTTTTTCATTGTTTCTATAAAAGCAGCAGCCTCCTCCTCGGAAGCCGCCGGCGACAATGTAGCTATAAAACGTGACTTCTTCTCCACAATCTCACCGCTGCCGCCTGCCTTCAATATTTTATAAGGTAAAAATACCTGTCCCGCCTGTTTTCCCTGCTCCATATATCTTATCCTTTTTTGCCCGTTTCCAGTCACAGCTACATAATATTTTACCATAAAGGGGAATAAAAGGGTATCTAATTGTAAATAATTTCTTAATATAAAGTAAGAATTTCATGAAAAAACTTTTTTTTCCATCCGTACTTTGCTATAATCGGAATATGTGTTATGCCAATCAGGCTTCAAGGAGGGCAATTCAATGAATAATAATTCAATGAATTATGGAAAAAACGGTGTCCGCAGCAAACAGAGGGCACTTCATTCTAAATCTGCGAAGTGGGGAAAAAAATTTGCGCTTACCTTTTTCAATGTCATGCTGGCAGGCATCATTGTGGCAGGCGTCCTGGGAGTAAGCGTCGGTTTCGGCGTATTCCGCGGCATCATCGACACCTCGCCGGAAATCGGCAACATCGATGTGCAGCCTTCCGGTTTCTCCACCTTTGTATATGACATCGAAGGCAACCAGACAGCAAAACTGATTGCCGAAAATTCCAACCGTATCCCGGTTACTATGGATATGATACCCGAAAACCTGGCCCATGCATTTGTGGCCATCGAGGACGAACGCTTTTATGAGCACAACGGCATCGACATAAAAGGTATCATCCGTGCGGGCATCAAAGGCATTACTACCGGGCACTTTTCGGAAGGGGCCAGCACCATTACGCAGCAGCTTCTGAAAAACAACGTATTTACGGACTGGACCAAAGAGGAACGCGGCCTCAATATGGATAAAATCAAGCGTAAAGTCCAGGAACAATACCTGGCCCTTGAGCTGGAAAAAACTGCCACCAAAGATGAGATTCTGCTCAACTATATGAATTCCATCAACCTTGGCCAAAATACCCTTGGCGTCCAGGCAGCATCCCAGCGTTATTTCAACAAATCGGTCAGCGAACTGAACCTGTCGGAATGCGCGGTAATCGCCAGCATCACCCAGAATCCGTCCCGCTTCAACCCGATCACCCATCCGGAAGATAATTCGGAGCGGCGCGCTAAAGTTTTGAACAATATGCTGGACCAGGGATACATCACACAGGCAGAATACGACAACGCCATGGCGGATGATGTTTACTCCCGTATCCAGGTCACAAACGAAGAGGTTGAGGAGACTTCCATCAATACATACTTTGTGGATGCCCTGACCGATGATGTTATGGAAGACCTGGTAGCGGCAGGTTACAACGAAACACAGGCATACACCCTGCTCTACACCGGGGGGCTGAAAATTTATTCCACGCAGGATCCTGCCATCCAGGCGATCTGCGATGATGTTTTCAGCAACGAGGAAAACTACCCCGCCAATGTCAAATGGTATCTGAACTACGAACTGACCATCCAGAAGGAAAACGGGGAGATGGAAAACCACAGCACGGAAATGTACCGCAGTTATTACAGGGAACAGGATCGTAATTTTGATCTTATTTACTCTTCCAAGGAAGCCGCCGAAGAAGCGATCGAGAATTACAAGCTGGCGGTAATGGAAGAAGGGGATGATGTCTATGCGGAGAAAGTTTCCCTTATCCCCCAGCCCCAGGTTTCCATCGTAGTAGAGGATCAGAGTACCGGGGCGGTTGTCGCTATGGTAGGCGGACGCGGCCCAAAGGAGGGAAGCCGTACCCTGAACCGTGCCACAGACACTGTCAGGCAGCCCGGTTCCACCTTCAAGGTCGTTTCCACCTATGCCCCTGCGCTGGATAATGCCGGCCTGACCCTTGCTACCGTGCAGAATGACGCCCCGTTCACCTATGCCAACGGAAAACCGGTACGCAACTGGTACGGGGAAGCTTACCGGGGGCTCTGTTCCCTCCGCCAGGGCATACAGGACTCCCTGAACATCGTAGCAGTCAAAACATTGACACAGATCACACCCAGGCTGGGCTTTGATTACCTGCAGAACTTCGGTATCACCACCCTGGTGGAGTCCAAAGAAATCAACGGGCAGATTTTTTCCGATATCCAGCAGTCGCTTGCCCTGGGCGGCATCACAAACGGTGTCACCAACGAGGAACTGAATGGGGCTTATGCCACAATTGCCAACCACGGGACCTATATCAAACCTAAATTATATAATACCGTGGTAGACCATGACGGCAACGTCATACTGGACAACACACAGCCGGAAACGAAGCAGGTAATCAAAGAAACCACCGCTTTCCTGCTCACGGACGCAATGGTGGATGTAGTAACCAAGGGGACCGGCAGATCCGTTAATTTCGGCGGCATGGCGATTGCCGGTAAAACAGGAACCACTTCCGACTATAATGATGTATGGTTTGCAGGCTTTACCCCCTACTATACTGCCACTACCTGGACCGGCTTTGACAACAATGTAAAACTGACCGGGGAGGAAAAGAACCTGGCCAAAACTCTGTGGCGCGCCGTTATGTCCCAGATCCATGCGGAACTGGCAAACGAACCGTTTTCCGTCCCGCCCGGCATTATCACCGCCACCATATGCTCCAAATCCGGGAAACTGCCGATTCCCGGGTTATGCGACGGTTCCTTAAAGACAGAATATTTTGCCGACGGCGTAACACCTTCCGAAAGCTGCGATGTCCACTACCAGGGTGCCATCTGCCAGTACTGCGGTTTACCGGCGACAGAATTCTGCCCGTTCAAGATCGAAGGCGTATTGGAGCTGACACCGATAGAGGATGTCTCCCTGCAGAGCGGTTCCACCGCCACTGCACAGATAACCAATCCGGACGGCACGGTTTCCACCGTAGCCCTCCCCACCAACCCGGCAAACCTGTGCCCTCACACAGCGGAATTTATGTCTACACCGGGCTGGGAGATCACAGTGGAACAGCAGCGCAACGAAATCCTGCAGCGCGATCTGGATGAGCAGCAGCGGGCCGCTTTGGAAGCACAGCAGCAGGCCATGGAAAATCCGGGAGCCGTACCGGAGCAGCAGCCGGTGCCGGAACAGCCAGCGCCGGAGCAGCAGCCCCAGGAAGAGCAGCCCCCTGAGCAGCCGGCCCCGGAAGCCCAGCCGGAAGCGAACCCGGATGCACCGGCCGAATAGATTGTCAGGCACTTGCATATGGCATGGTATCATAAATTTCTGTGAAGAAAGGCTCCGGCGTCTAAACGCCGGAGCCTTTTGATACTTTTTTGATATTTTAAAGCTTCTTTTTCTTTTCATGTTATGAGCCGTTTCCTGCTCCACCGCCCGGTCAGGAACCATAAAAAGGAAATGACATAATTGGCCGCCCATCCCATAGGGACCGCATACCACACGGCACTCACTCCCCATATCCCGGCAAACCGGAAAGAAACGAATACCCGTATCCCCAGATTAACCAAATTTGCCAGCGTAAACACGCCTACATCGCCGGCTCCCCTGAGGACTCCGTCCGTAATCGCTTTCAGCCCGATGAAAATAAAGAAGAAACGGATAAAAACCAGGTAAGAATCCCCCACTGCGTATGCCGAAACACCGCCCTCTTCCCCCATAAAGGCCGAAATAATCTGCCTGTGGAATATGCTTAAAACGGCGAAAATAAGCAGGCCAAAGCCAAAAACAATACCATATGCCGCCCGGTAGCCTTTTTTTACCCGGCCCGCATCGCCTGCCCCCAGGTTCTGCGCCGTAAACGTAGATACCGCATTGCCCATAGCGATCATCGGCACAATGCAGATGGATTCAATCCGCATGCCGGACGTATAACCTGCCAGCACAGAAGAACCGAAGCCATTGACCACTGACTGCACCAGCAGCATCCCTATGGATACAATGGACTGCTGCAGCATGGACGGTATGGCTATCTTCACCATACTGCCGACCATCCCTATATTGTAATACACCGTTTTGTCCGGTTCTGTGCCGTCCCCATCCCCCGCTGCCTCTATTTGGGCAAATTTTACCTCCGCGGCCGTATCCTCCCTTCTGCCGTCATGCAAAGCCGCTTCCGTTCCGTCCCCATACGCCCGCAAAGTACGCATCAGGATCACAAAAGAGATCACTGCCGACAGCCCCTGCGCCGCTACGGTTGCCACCGCAACACCCGCAACCCCCAGCCCGAACGCAAGGACCATAAGGAAATCCAGCCCGATATTCAGCAAGGAGGAAAAAATAAGCAGATACAACGGCGTCCTGGAATTCCCAAGGGCGTTAAATACCGAGGACAAAATATTGTACATGAACAAAAAAGGCAGGCCGGCAAAATAAATCCTGAGGTAAAGTACCGCATCCGCCAATATATTCCGCGGGGTATTCAATGCCTCCAGAATACCACTGCACAGCACAAACCCAAATACCCCCAGCACCACGCTTACCGCCGCAAAACTAATCAGCGCCGTGTAAACCGAAGTTCTCATTTTCCCGTATTCCCGCGCCCCCAGATACTGGGAAGTAATAACGGAAGCCCCTATCCCTCCCCCAATGGCAATCATAATGAAAACCGTCGTCAGGGAATAAGACGCCCCTACCGCCGCCAACGCATCCTCCCCCACGCACTGCCCCACAATCACGGAATCCGCCATATTATAAAACTGCTGGAACAAATTCCCCAATATCATAGGCAATGCAAAGAAAAATAAAGACCTCCCCGGGGAGTCCTGCAACATATCGTATTTTTTCATCTCCATCCCATCCGCGCGCTGCGCCGCGCTTGCCGGCAACCCGGATACGCATATTTATCCGCGCCATACTGCTCTTCCATTATAAGGCAAAATATCCCAAAAGAAAAGCGCTCCGGATACAGTTTCGGCACTTTAATGCTTATCCGGCACGGCTCCCCCTTCCCTCACCTTATGCCCCTGGCCCCCAGGTTTCGGAGGCCGCCTCCTTTCCCGATGCCGATATCCCCCCCATACCCCCAATACAGGCAGGACGACAAGCACAGCGCCCATACCCGCCATAAAACAATAGCCTTCCATCCACATTCTTTTGCCCTCCGGCCTTCCCATATCCGGCGGCCAGGCAGACGTCCCCTTTGCAGCGTATGTCTGCTTGTCCCATCCGGCCCAAATAACCCGTCCGCAATCCCTGAAAATTCCTTGACATCAGTCCGTCTATATAGTAATATTTCATATAAGATGCCAATAAATTATGAATTACATAAGGAGTGATTAAACTTTGGATACCACTGGTGTCATACAATTTATTATCATCATCATCCTGGTTGCTCTGTCAGCCTTTTTTTCTTCTGCGGAAACTGCCCTGTCCACGGTAAACAAGGTACGTCTGAAGGGCCTTGCCGAGGAAGGGAACGCCACAGCCGCCAGAGTCCTGAAAATTTTAGATAACTACAGCAAAATGCTCAGCACGATCCTTATCGGCAACAACATCGTCAATCTGACCGCCTCCTCCCTGACAACCATACTTGTCACGAAAACCTTCGGAAGCTATGCGGTAGGGATTGCAACCGGTGTTCTTACCCTTACTGTTCTCCTTTTCGGAGAAATTATCCCAAAAAACACCGCAATGCTCTATTCGGAAAAAATAAGCTTCGTATACTCAGGGATTATCCTGGCTTTGATGAAACTTTTCACGCCGGTTGTCTTTATCGTGGACAAAATGTCGGTAGGCATTTCCCTTCTGCTGCACATTGACACTAACAAAAAGGGCACCCTGATGACGGAAAACGAATTAAAAACCTACGTAGATGTCAGCCATGAAGACGGTGTCATAGAATCGGAAGAACGGGAAATCATATATAACGTATTTGACTTCAGCGACGCGGTGGCGAAAGATATCATGATCCCGCGTATCGATATGATAAGCGTAGATCAGGACATGTCCTATGACGAAGTGCTTGCCGTTTTCAAAGAATATATGTACACCAGGCTCCCTGTCTACGAAGATGACAAGGACAACGTTATCGGCCTGATCAATATCAAGGATTTTATCCTGCTTACGGAAAAAGAGAATTTCCAAATCAAGAATATTATGCGGGAAGCCTATTTCACCTACGAATACAAAAAGACTGCGGATTTGATGATGGAAATGAGGGAAACCACTGCCAATGTGGCATTCGTATTAAATGAATACGGCGCTACGGTAGGGATGATCACCCTGGAAGACCTCCTGGAAGAAATCGTCGGGGAAATACGCGACGAATACGACGAGGACGAGGAGGATCTAATCCAGCAGATCGAGGAAAATATCTATCTGGTGGAAGGCAGCATGAAACTGGACGATGTCAACGACGCGCTGGACATATCCCTCCACTCGGAAGATTTCGATTCCATCGGCGGCCTGATCATCGAATATCTGGACCGCCTGCCGGAAGATGAAGAAACAATTGTAACCGCTGAGGGCATTACCCTGCAGGTAAAAGGCATCAGCCACAACCGGGTAAGCAAAGTACTGATGACGCTTCCCGAAGATGAAAATACTTCTTCTGAGGAAACCGAAGACGAATCCGCTGTTTCAGACAGCAAAGATTCCGCTTCCGCCGCCAAAAAGGAAAAAACGGAAACAGAAACGGAGCAGGAGCAGGAACACGGGGAATGAAACCCTTGGGAAGGCAGGGCTGCATCTATGGCAAGGACAGTATCCATTGGAATCCAGGATTTTAAAACCATTATCGCTAACTCTTATTTTTATATTGACAAAACAGGCTTTATCCGCGAATGGTGGGAAAACGGGGATACCGTTACTCTGATCACCCGTCCGCGCCGGTTCGGGAAAACGCTGAATATGAGTATGCTGGAACAATTCTTTTCCATTGATTATGCCTGCGAAAAGAGTTTATTCCGGGACTTAAACATATGGAAAGAAGAAAAATACAGGAAACTGCAGGGCACATACCCTGTAATTTCCATGAGTTTTGCAGACATCAAAGATACATCCTTCCCCGCTGCCCGGAAATCCATTTGCCGTAATATCAAGAAGCTATACAATAAGTACGGTTTCCTGCCGGAAAGCGGATATCTGAACACAGATGAAAAAGAGATATTCCGCAAGGTTTCGCCGGAAATGGAAGACTATATTGCGGCTGATTCCATAAGGGCGCTATCCGATTATTTGGGGCGGTTTTACGGGAAAAGGCCCCTTATATTCCTTGACGAATATGATACGCCTATGCAGGAGGCTTATGTCAACGGATATTGGCACGAAATTGCAGACTTTTTCAGGAACCTGTTTAACGCAACCTTTAAGACCAATGCTTATTTTGAGAGGGCAATCCTCACCGGAATCACACGGATAAGCAAAGAAAGCATCTTTTCTGATCTGAACAATCCAGAGGTGGTAACAACCACCTCTGAAAAGTATGCGGATTCCTTTGGCTTTACACAGGAAGAAGTATCGGCGTCTTTGCTTGAATTTAACCTTTCCGGCCAGGAAAACAACGTCAGGGACTGGTACGACGGCTTTACTTTCGGCAAAAAGACCCACATTTACAATCCATGGTCTGTTATCAATTTCCTGGACAAACAAAAACTCTCCGCCTACTGGGCGAATACCAGCAGCAACAGCCTGGCAGGAAAGCTTATCCGCCAGGGCAGCAAAGATGTAAAAATCACAATGGAAACCCTGTTAAAGGGCGGCGTACTGCGCACGAAAATAGATGAACAGATGGTATTTGACCAGTTAGGATATAATGAATACGCAATCTGGAGCCTTTTGCTTGCCAGCGGATATCTTAAAGTGGAGGAATATACCTTTGACCCGGACACCGGAAAAGAGGAATATGGATTAAAGCTCACAAACAAAGAAGTATGGCTCATGTTCCGGAACCTGATTGAAGACTGGTTTAAAAATTATGCACCGGCTTATAACGATTTCATCAAGGCGCTCTTACAAAATGACATAAAGGCTATGAACTACTACATGAACAAGGTTGCCCTTGCCACTTTCAGCAGCTTTGACAGCGGCAGCCACCCTTCTGAAGCCTCCGAACCGGAACGCTTTTACCACGGTTTTGTCCTCGGGCTTATGGTGGAGCTCTCTGACCGATATGTCATTACATCTAACCGCGAGAGCGGTTTTGGCCGTTATGACGTGGTACTTAAGCCGAAAAACAATGTCCCTTCTGATGGCAGCCGCGATAAGGATGCCATCCTTATGGAGTTCAAAGTACATGATCCGGACGATGAGGCCACATTAGAGGATACCGTACATGCCGCCCTCCTGCAGATAGAAGAAAAACACTATGCCGCCTCCCTTGAAGCGGAAGGAATCCCTCCGGAACATATCAAAAAGTACGGTTTTGCTTTTGAAGGCAAAAAGGTGCTGATTGGATAAGTTCCGGAGCGTGTTTGAAAAATGCTCTAATCCCCCAGAATCCTCTTAATATGCTTCCGTACCGCAATATAACAGATCACATGGACCAAAAAAGTAATCCCCCAGGAAATCGGATAGGAAATATAGAGCGTCATCAAAGACCTGTTCCACCGGAATACGGTCATGAGCCAGACAATCCGTAAACCGCAGGCCCCGAGCAGGGAAACAATCATCGGCATAACCGAATACCCCAGCCCCCGGATGGCGCCCACCATCGTATCCATGGCCCCGCACAGGCAGTAAGTCGTACAGATTACGCTCAGCCTCAGAATCCCATAATCAATCACTTCCACATCCGAAGAATAAATCCCGAGGATCTGCCGTCCAAAAAATACCACACCGTTCCCCATCACAATCCCGATCAGGAACACGATGGCAAGGCACTCCGCCAACACCTTATTAATCCTGTCATACTGCTTCCCTCCGAAATTCTGGCTGGTGAAACTGACCGCCGTCTGGTGCATCGCATTCATAGCGGTGTATACAAACCCCTCCACATTGGATGCCGCCGTATTTCCTGCCATGGCTATGGAACCGAAAGAGTTGACCGAAGACTGGATCAACACGTTCGACACGGAAAAAATCGCCCCCTGCATCCCTGCAGGCAGCCCAATCCTGGCAATACGCAGCAATTTATCCTTATCAATACGCAACTGCTTAAGGGACAGCCGGAAACTGCCCTCACTCTTCATCAGGCAGAAAACAATGCATCCGGCCGACACACACTGTGACAGTACCGTGGCCAAAGCCACCCCGGCCACATCCATGCTAAGCGTAATTACAAAAAACAAATTCAGCAATACATTGACCACCCCTGCCGCAAAAAGATAATAAAGCGGCCTCTGCGTATCCCCGATGGCGCGCAAGATGGAACTTCCAAAATTATACAGCAATAACGCCGGCATCCCAAGGAAATAAATCCTCATATACACCACCGACTTACCCAGCACATCCTCCGGCGTCCCCATCATCTCAAGCAGCGGCCTTGCCAGTACCACACCGATAATACACAGCAGGAACCCGCTTATAATACTCAAAAGGATGGACGTATGTACCGTATCGCTCACTTCCTTCTCCTGCCCGCCGCCATAATAACGGGCAATCAGGACATTAGCCCCCACAGACAGGCCGATAAAAACATTAATCAAAAGATTAATCAGAGAACTCGTCGACCCCACTGCCGCCAAAGACTGGCTCCCTGCAAAACGTCCCACAACGACCACATCCGCTGCATTGAACAATAACTGCAGTATCCCCGACAACATCAGCGGCACGGAGAACAAGAGTATTTTCCCCAACAACGGCCCGTGGCACATATCAATTTCATATGACTTTTGCTTTTGTTTCTCTTTCATTTTTATACCTCCGCATATCACAGGCCCCGCTTGCGATACCGCACTAATAAAGAGTTTGAAAGGGACTCTCAAACTTTCATACCTCATATTCAAGGAGATTTTAAATAAAGAAAAAACCCACCTCAGCTGCTACTGAATTAGTGGATTCCCGAATAAAATAATGCTGGTGGCCGGACTTGAACCGGCACGGGATTGCTCCCGAGGGATTTTAAGTCCCTTGCGTCTGCCTATTCCGCCACACCAGCAAAATGTGACAATACTGTCCCGAAAATACGGTACAATAGAATAATAAGTGCCCAAACTTATACCCCTCTGCTTGTAAGGCAGATGCTCTCCTAGCTAAGCTAAGATCCCGTGATATCACTTCTTACATCAACCTTACTGCTGACTGACGACCCGGATGGGACTCGAACCCACGACCTCCGCCGTGACAGGGCGGCGCTCTAACCAACTGAGCCACCGGGCCAATTCATACTGTATTATAAACTAAAACCTATATGCCCTTCTTTCAAAGAGTATGCATTTCCCCTGTCAAACAGCTCCAAACTGCAACCGGGGAATGCTCTGCGTGGACCTTCGGGGACTCGAACCCAGGACCGACCGGTTATGAGCCGGTTGCTCTA
>CANDKY010000113.1 GCA_947385425.1 uncultured Lachnospiraceae bacterium
TCGAGGAATGATGAAGAGCATATTAAACTGAAGACGAAGGCAGTGAACGTGGAGGGGATTGTCATTTATCCGGTCTGGAAGGAGGAGCCGGATAAGATTGTGATGATCCGACAGTACCGGTATCCTTTGGACTGTTACCTGTATGAGCTTCCGGCGGGGCTGGTAGATCGGGGAGAAACGCCTGACGAGGCTGCAGTGCGTGAGATGAAGGAAGAAACCGGTTTGGAATTTGAAGTATACGGGGGAGGGAACCCGGCGTTCCGGAGGCCGTTTTTTATGGGGGCGGGTTTTACGGATGAATGTTCGGCGGCAGTGTTTGGGTTTGCCCATGGGAATATTTCGGAGCAGTACCAGGAGGACAGCGAAAGCATACAGGTATTGTTGGCGGATAAGAAGGAGGCGGGAAGGATACTGGAGAAAGAACGGGTTTCCCTTCGGTGTGCGTATCTTCTGATGCAGTTTTTGCGCAGTGAAGCCAATGCGCCTTTTGCTTTTTTGGGATAGATCTTTAGAGCGCAGCAACAATGACATTGAAATACAGAAGGGTGTTTGCAGAGATTGTGCAAAGTGTAACTTGGGGTTCTGCCGAGAAGCAATACAGAAAAATTTTTGTGCAATATACCTGAAAAAAGGAAATTTTTTTGTTTGCTAATTCAATTAAATTTACCTGCATTTTACTTTACATCAGGCTTATTAAATGATATTTTGTATTAAGATATTATTATAAAATATTGTCTTAAAGATAATTTATGCGGGCAAGAAAGGTAAGGGTAATTTATGGCAGTACAATATTATGAAAAACAGCGTATTTTTAAACTGGATACGCAGCACACGAGCTATATCATGGCGGTTGTGGATAAGGAAAATTTTTTAGGGCATGTGTATTATGGAGGGCGGCTGGAGGATTATGACCTCACTTATTTATTGAGGCTTGGAGAGAAGCCTTTTGTACCTTCCGAAAATAATCGGGAGAGGTGTTCTTTTATGGATTCTTTCCCGGCGGAATATGCGGGGCACGGCCTGGGGGATTATCGGGACGGGTGTATCAGTGTACGCACCAAGGGGGGACACAGTGCAATCAATCTGACAGTTGTGTCACATGAGATATATGGCGGAAAGAAGAGGCTGGAAGGGCTTCCTGCAACTTTCGGCACGGAGCAGGAATGCAGTACTCTGGAAATTCATTGTGAAGACGCGGTATTAGGGCTGCAGGTAACGCTTATGTATACGGTGTTTGAGGATGTGGACGCTATTACGCGGAGTGTGAAAGTCACCAATGAGGCAAAAGAGGAGATATATCTGACGAAGGTATTGTCTGCCTGCCTGGATATGGATAACCGGGAATTTGAGCGTATTACGCTGCATGGTTCCTGGGCGCGTGAGCGGCATATCCAGAGGCAGCCGATAGGATACGGCAAGTATGCGGTATCCTCCCTGCGCGGGGAGCCGGGCCATCAGGAGCATCCGTTTATGGCGCTGGCGGTAAGGGGGACAACGCAGGATGTGGGAGAAGTATATGCTATGAATTTCGTATATTCAGGCAATTTCCTTGCACAGGAAGAAATGAGCCAGTTTGGCAGTGTACGTATGTCTATGGGGATTAATCCGGAAGACTTCTGTTGGCGGCTTGATCCGCAGGAGAGTTTCCAGGCGCCGGAGGTTGTATTGGTATACTCGGCGGAAGGCCTGGGCGGCATGACGCGCAGTTTTCATGATTTATACAGGAAGCATCTGATTAGAAGTCCTTACAGGGATAAAAAACGGCCTGTGCTGATTAATAACTGGGAAGCGACTTATTTCGAGTTTGATACGGATAAGCTGATCGGGATTGCAAAGCAGGCAGCGGAACTTGGGATTGAAATGCTGGTAATGGACGACGGATGGTTCGGCAAACGCAATTTTGACGATTGCGCGCTGGGTGACTGGCAGGTGAATGAAGAGAAGCTGAAAGGCGGGCTGAAATATCTGGTAGATGAAGTCAACAAGCTGGGGATGAAGTTCGGTATCTGGTTTGAACCGGAAATGATTTCTCCGGATTCCGAGTTATACAGGGCGCATCCGGACTGGGCATTTCAGATTCCGGGAAGAACTCCCGGCATGAGTAGGGAACAGTATGTACTGGATCTGTCCAGGAAGGAAGTGCGTGATTATATTTATGAGTGCGTGGCAAAAATACTGCACAGCGCTAACATAGAATATGTGAAATGGGACATGAACCGTTCGCTTTGCGATATTGGCAGCATCGGATTTCCGGCGGACAGGCAGGGGGAACTGTACCACCGTTATGTCTTGGCAGTGTATGAAATGCAGGAACGTCTGATCACGGATTTCCCGCAGCTCCTTCTAGAGAACTGTTCCGGCGGCGGGGCAAGGTTTGATCCCGGCATGCTTTATTACAGTCCGCAGATATGGTGTTCCGATGATGCGGATGCGGTGGAACGTCTGATGATCCAGGAGGGGACATCGCTTATTTATCCTCTTTCCACGATGGGCGCCCATGTGTCTGACTGTCCCAATCATGTAGTCGGCAGGGTAACGCCGTTTGAAACCAGGGGGTATGTGGCATTGGCAGGTACATTTGGTTATGAGCTGGATGTGACACGGATTTCCGAAGAGGATAGGAATATGATACCGGAACAGGTGGCCATGTACCATAAGTATAATGACCTGGTGCGTGAAGGGGATTATTACCGTCTTGCATCTTATGGGGAGAACCACTGCTATGACTGTTATGAGGTGGTAAGCAAGGATAAAAAGGAAGCGCTTGTTACATATATACAAGTGCTGAATATCCCGAACTGCCACAGCAGGCGCATATACCTGAGAGGGCTGGAAGCAGCGGCGGAGTATAAAGTGGAAGGAATGGAAGGGGTTTACCGGGGAGAGACTTTGATGAAGGCCGGCATACAGGTAGAGATCCTTGCAGGGGATTTCCGGGGAAAGCTGATTAGCGTGAAAAGAAGTTCTAAGGCGTCATAGGACGCCGCCTAAGAACTTTTTCATGGCGGGTTTGTGCTGCCGCAGGCGGCAGCATGTTGGTTAGTGTGAAATCAAAGATTTCACCATCCTGATTTGAGTGCCCGCAGAAGCGGGCGAATGGGAGTTAGTGTGAAAAATTATTATTGTAGGTAAGGAGTTCTGGGGGAAGGGAGAAGAGAGGGTATTGCAGTGGCAAAGGCAGTAAAGTTGGCGGATATCGCTGAAAAGATGAATGTCAGTATAGTGACGGTCTCAAAAGCGTTATCCGGGCAGAAGGGTGTCAGCGAAGAGATGCGGGAGAAAATAAAGCTGCTGGCTGATGAAATGGGATATCGGCAGCCTTCCGCAGGGAGGACGACAGGAAAAAATACAGGTTACAGTATCGGGGTACTGGTAGGGGACAGATATCTGGACAAGTATGGTTCCTTTTATTGGAATCTATATCAGGAAGTGGCGGCAAGGGCGCTTTCAGCGGGGTGTATTGCCACGTTGGAAGCGTTGGCGGCGCAAAATGAAAGGAGCCATATCCTGCCTACTTTAATCCGTGAAAACAGGGTGGACGGCATTATTATCGTGGGGATATTGGATGAAGATTATCTGGAATTCCTCCACAATAATATCAGGATACCTATGGTTTATCTGGATTTCTATGCAAAACGCCATGGATGTGATGCCGTGATCACGGACAATTATTTCGGAATGTATAAGCTGACCAATTATTTGTTTGAAATGGGGCATACGGAGATTGCATATGTGGGGAATCTGCTGGCGACAGAGAGCATTACCGACAGATATTTTGGGTATGCGAAGGCGTTGATGGAACATGGGATACCGGTCAGGGAAGACTGGATTATTGACGACAGGAACCGGGTCACAGGAAGATCGGATACAGGCTTTGAATTGGAACTGCCGGAGCAGATGCCTACCGCATTTGTATGCAACTGTGATTATGCGGCGGGCCAGGTGATACGGAAGCTGCAGGGGATGGGGTATCGGGTGCCGGAGGATATATCAATTGTGGGTTATGATAATTATATTTATCCCGGCCTGTGTGATGTGGAAATTACTACTTATGAGGTGGATATGAAGGAGATGGCGAGGGCGGGTATCAGTCTGATTACCAGGAGGATTTATGGTGAGTCTTTTGCACACCGGATTTTTACCATAGAGGGACATATTGTCCTGAAGGAGAGCGTGGCAAGGCATTTTGGGAGTACGGGAAGTGATTAAATCCGAAATGGCTGAGTCCCCAATTTATACTGCATACAAAGGAAGCCGCTATCCATTTTTGCATGGTTTCCCAAGCCGGGAGGCAAGGAGAAGGATGGGCAGGCATACAGCGGCAGTGAGTAAGCAATATTCGGCAAAGTTTTCCCAGCTATTTCTATAAATTCTTCCAAGGAACGGAATCCCCAGAACGATGGAGAAATAACAGACTGCAGCCGGCATATATTTAAAATGTCGGCTTTTGCAGGGTGAAATTTGTATATGCCGGCATACTGCATCAGCTCCATGATACAGGATGAGGAGGGACGTAAAGTAGGTGGCTGTTCCGATTATGGTATGCAGTTTTTCCGGCGTAAGCCATGTGGCGGAAAGTACCGATACCGGGCTGCGGTCCAGGAAGGATGGGATGTATATGGATAAAAGTATCCGTATCCCGTTGGCGGCGATGGTATAAAGGTAAGCCGCAGGCAGGGAAAGGGCCATCCAAAGGCTGCCACGCCGTGCTGTCCCCATCCGGCAAAGGAAGGGGAAGCAGAGTGCAGCAAAAGCGATGAGCATAAATTGTACGCCGGAACAGGAAGGGGCGATGATAAAACGGCGGGGATGGTTGATATATCCCAAGTTCGGGATTTTTTCGAAAGAAGTCCCGCTAAGGATCTCCACCCACCGGGCGGTGGGCGAAAGAATCCAGTCAAGTTCGCTGCTTCCGGCGCTGCGATACCAGTATTTCATCCCCAGGATAAGGGCGGCGGAAATCAGGTAGAGCAGGATAAGGGATGGGGTTCTGCGCTGTTTCATAGCATATCACCTTTCATTATATATGATGGCTTTTTTGCTGCCTGCGACGGTGAAAAGAGAAGGCAGAAACGGACAGCATTGCCAGGCAGAGGGGGAGCAGTATATCCGGCTCTGAACCAAACAGGTAGCCTCCTCCGACTGCGAGGGATGATACCTGCGAAGGGAGCGGCTGCGGCTGATCCACATCCGTGTTTTCACCGGTGGTATTTTGGACGGTTTCCAGTACGGCAATGAAGGAGGTATAGGGGGTCATCATGCTGTAAGTAAGCCCGAGGGCGGTGACTTCCTCTTTTACGGATTCATCGTCCTGGCTGAACCCGTAATCCATAATCTGCTCGACCCTTGTGCGTGCCCATAAGTAGCGGATGGCCTGGTGGTCAGGCGAGATCTGCGATTCGGAAACCTGTATTTCCTGTTTGTAATCCTGTGTGCCGTTTTTTCCGGATATGTGTATGGTCCCGGTTGGTTCACCGTTCCATTTGCCGAACATAATAATCGGTTTTTCGGCAAAAAGGGTGGATATCTGTATCGGTTCCATATCATACATATCAAAATCGTTGCTGGTTATCTGTATATCGGTTAAAACAGGCGATTGTATATAGGTACAGAATTTTTTGGCCATAGCGGAAGCATCTTCGGAGTCTGTGACAACGAAGGATTCCCCGCCACCGGTTTTGGCTATACCTTCAATCAGATAGCGGTTGACAGAGCCGCCGATGCCGAAAGAGAAAAAGTTGGCTGTGCCGGAATTTTTGCGGATCAGGTCAAAGATTTCCGTTTCGCCGGAAATATATCCGTCAGTAATCACTACAATGCTGCGTGCCTTGCCGTCATGGGTCGGGCGGGGGATGGCGCTTTCAAGTGCAGGGGCAAGTTCTGTGCCGCCGGCGCCGACCTGGTCTTCCACGAGTTCCAGAGCGGCCTGTATATTTTCTTCCGTAGCCGGCAGCGGGCTTGGGGATAATCGTGTGGAGGCTCCCGAAAATAATATGACATTAAAAGTATCCGTTTCCTTCAGGTTAGTGACAAGAGTGCGGATAAGTTCTTTGGCCGTATCCAGGGGGGATCCGCTCATGGAACCGGATACGTCTACCACAAAGGTATATTCCCTGGGCGGGATATTGTCCGGTTGGGGCCGCTGGGGAGGCTGTACCATCAGGAGGAAGAAATTTTCCGTCTCGCCTTTATCAAGCATCAGCCCGCAGTTGATATCTTCGCCGGACAGCCGGTATTCCAGAATATAGTCGCGGTCTCCGGCGAAATCTTCAGGGTTGGCCAGCGTAACCCGGGCGTTGGAATCACTGTTCCATGCTATGTCGATATCGTGGGATTTGCTGGAAAGCCCTGTGATGGGGACTCCGGTGGACAGGTTCACGTTAATGCTATAGGTGCCGGAAGCAGTTTCACTGTCTTCCAGATATGGTGTGGCAGTCCATTCACTGCTGTCCTCTTCCCCTTCTGCAGGCGGGGTAGCGTAACGCGGCCCGACAACGGTGGGGAAAGCAAACTGATAAATGCCGTCAGTGGCATGGATCAGTTCCGTATAGTGCAGTTCCAGACGGATGGTCTGGCCGGGCATCAGGTTTGACAGGTTCATGGTAAATACATTCGGACGCTGCTGTTCCAGCAGGGAAGCGTTTTTCCCTTCGCTTTTGGCCTGTTCATATTCTGTCTTTGCCTCTTCCTTTTCCTTTATTTTGGCAGTGATAACCTGGTCGCCGATCTGCATCTTCATGCCATGGACGGTAGTGCCTGTGGACGCGGGAAAAACGTATGTGGCGCTTATGGGGTTCCGGCCTTCGTTGGTGTAGGTTTGTGTGACATAAGTTTCCGCAATGGTGCCGTTGATGTTAACCGTAACCTCCGTATCCTTTAACGGGAAATGGTCAACGGAGGTGTCGGCGCCTTCGATGAAAAAGTAGGGAGAAAGGGTTTTGGCAGTGTCGTTTTCTGCGTCAGTCTCGGTTTCTTTGGCAGAAACGGGGAACGGGCACAGGGTAAACAGGATCATGGACAGGAGCAGGCACAGCAGTTTTTTTGGCCTTCCTGTCCTGCTTTCAGCCTTTCCGGTGAACCAGGTACATGTTGTGCTGTTTCCGATTTTTGGATTGAAATTATTTTTTGGATTCATATTATACACCTCGATTGCTTTCTTTGAATGGGAACGTCCTCTGTATATAAACATACATTGGACAGGCATCAAAGAGGCATCAAAGATGTATAAGAATTGCATCATTTTTTTGGATTTTGCACATCTGGCGAAAAGCAGATTTTAAACAGGTTCTAATATTTACAGAGAATATTTGTCCATAGTGAGGAAGTCACGGATGTTTACATGTTTAATCCCATCGTGGCTGAAGTCTATCTCGTCCATCGACACTACATACTTGGAATAATTGTCAGGAATTCTCTGCAGGGAGCCAAATTCGCGCTCTGCTGTTTCTGCGGAGGCTAAGAGGTAGCATACCTGAATGTAAATTTTTTCGTTTCCCCTTATGGCTGCGAAATCGACTTCCGTTTCTGCAGCCTTTCCGACAGTGATTTTGTAATTCCTTCTTTTTAGTTCGATATAAACAATGTTTTCTAGTATTTGATTGATATCCCTGAGGTTATGCCCGTAAACGGATTCACGGAAACCGTGGTCGGTGATATATATTTTTTCCTGGAATCTTAACGTTTTCTTCCCAATTACATCTTCACGCTGTACCAGATGGAGCAGGCATGCTGTCTGGCAGTAGTCAATATAATTATAAAGGGTTTCCGGTGACAGGCCCCTTCGCTCGCTTTTTAAATATTTCGCGATGTTTGAAGCGGAAAATGTATTCCCGATATTAGTGATAAAATAAAGCAGGATTCTTTTGAGCAGTTCCATATCGCGGATATGGTTCCTCTGGGCTATATCTTTCAGGATAATGGAGGAATAAATATCCTCCAGATATTGCCGGCTGTCTGTCCCGGAAAATGGGAACTGGTATAAAAAAGGCATACCTCCCTGTACCAGGTAGATGCGGAATGCTTCTGCAGGCGTTTTACCCTGCATGATTTCGGTTTGCATAATTTCCGAAAAGGAGAAAGGATAAATTGTAAATTCCACATAACGCCCGCCCAGATAGGTGGCAAGTTCTCCGGATAACATTTTTGCATTGGATCCGGTAATATAAATGTCGGCGTCAAAGTCGATGATACAGGAGTTAAGCATTGTCTCCCAATGCTCCAGTTCCTGGATTTCATCTAAAAACAAGTAAATTTTTCCTTTGTGTTCTTCTGAAAATTTTCGGATGGTCTGGTAAGCAGCATCGGCATTTGTGACATAATCGACGGATTTTGTCTCAAAATTAATAAAAAACATTTGCTCTTTGGATATGCCGGCTTCCAGCATATCCTCCTGTATCAGTTGGAGCATTATAGATTTTCCGCACCTGCGTATTCCCGTGAGGACTTTGATGATATCCTTACCCATGAAGGGCCTGATACGTTCCAAATAGAGATTTCGTTTGATCAATGTAGGGCACCTCCGATCTTATAGTACCCTTATTATATGGCTTATATACCGAATAGTCAAAGAAAAAATAAGGAAAGCTTTCGACATAACGAAAGCTTTCCTTATTTTTTCTTCACTTCTTCGATATAATGGATGCATTCCATCTGCCCAAGATGGTAAATAATATTTGAGTGCAGGTATTTCCCATTGAGGTTTAAATCCAACTGCAGGGTCAAATCGCCTTCCGGAGAACTTTTGTGCTTCTGGAGCTGTACGACTTCATATCCCTGCCCGGTCAGTGTTTCTATGATTTGCTGCAGGCCGGCAGTCTTGTCAACCTCCAGATAGATGGTGATATAGCGGTTGTAATGTTCCAGGTGCTGGCTGATATGGTACAGGATGGCAGTGGTAAACAGCATAATGCCAAAGGCGATTAAACTGGCGGGCAGCATGCCTGCGCCGATGGCGATGCCGAGGATTGCGGTTGCCCATAGCGTAGCGGCAGTGGTCAGCCCGCGGACCTGGTTCCTGGAGGTAAGGATGATGCTGCCCATGCCAAGGAAACCGATGCCGCTTATAACCTGTGCGGCGAGCCGGGCGGCATCCCCGGTCCCGTAGAGCGCAACGAGGTGTTCGTTGATAATCATGGTAAAGGCGGCCGCGGAACAGACGATGGAAAAGGTACGAAGGCCGGCTGTGCTTTTTTTGACGGCGCGTTCATAGCCAATGGCGGCTCCCATGAGCATGGCCATGGTAAGGCGTAAAAAGATGGAGAAGTAGTAGTGGTTTTGCATGAAGTCGTGCACGATGTACTGGATTTTCATAAGCTGCTGTTCCTTTCGGGATTTGTAAGTATTTCTATTTCTATATAATTCCCCGCTGTCTGTACGCAGAAGGGGTCACTCCATACTGTTTTTTAAATAAGGAAATAAAATGGTTGGTATTTTCGATTCCCACCATGCTGCCTATTTCATGGATTTTATAGCCGGTGCTTTGGAGCAGGCAGGCGGCCCGGGCAATCCTTGTTTTGTTAAGGTACTGCAGCGGAGGCATGTTGTATGCGCTTTTAAATTCACGGCACAGCCGGTATTTGCTGATGCCGAAACGTTCTTCGAGGCAGTCCAGGGTATAAAGCTCTTTATAATTTTCGTCGAATAAAGTTTTCATATTTTTAATATACGCCGGTATTTGCAAAACAGGCGCCGGGCCGTTTAGCAGTTCGGAGAGGCAGATCGTTACCATATGGTTCAGGGAATCTGAGACGGCCAGTTGGTGGCAGGGCCGGAAATCAGCGGCTCTGGCAGCGAGCAGCCCCATATTTACGGCAATTTCGGAAGCAGGGGCTACATGAATGACGGGAACTTCTGTCCGGGACAGCAACTTGCAGTAGTAAGATAACGGGCTGCCATGGAAGAAAGCAACCTGGTAGGTCCAGGGGGACACCGCAATGTCGAAACGGAACCGCTGCCTGCAGTCGAAGAACAGGAAGGACGATTCCGCAAGGGAATGCACCTGGCTATTCACGGTAAGTTTTCCGCATCCGCTTCTTGTGTACAGGAACAGGCAGCAGTCCATGGGGCAGATGTCGAAAGCCCAGGGGGAGAGGGCTTGTATTTCCCCACAGGAGAGTAAATATAGCAGGGGGGAACCGGCCTGTTCTTCCGGTAGAAGGGTATGCCCGAGGAAATCGGCAGGTTTTTTGCCGCAGGGAAAGCGCGGGTTTGGTTCTAGTGCAGATAAAAAGGAAGATTTTATGTCCATGCCGGTCTCCGTTTCTCGTTCTGCAGCCCCCAAAAACCTTAAGTGGATGACATTGGTATTGGTACAGGCGGCTGCCATAGAAGTTTGCTTATATTATAATGTATGGGAAGGGAAATGGCAACTGTGGGAAAAACAAATGCAATTGATCACGGCAGGAGCAACGGTACTAACACTACATTACATGTGATGCAGCACCAAAATACGATGCCTAAGTGTCGGTGTCTTTCGATGGTCCGGATTGAGGTATATGGTTTGCAGCGTCCCGAAAAGCTTAAGTTAATGGAGAAGATTTTAAACGGTATAATTATGGCGATATACATAATGCATAAATATATAACTATAAATTTGTGGAAAAGGGGGAAATATTCAATTGTGACAAGATGCTGATATTAAATGCAATATTGAGTGATGATTAAAATTTAAAGTTAAATATAATTAAAATTAAGCTGAGGAGTTCAGGGAACTTTGAGACAGAAAGTCTCGGTTGGCTGTGCGGTTTCTCAATTAAGGTAAAAAGGAGATTTTGAGATGATGGTAGATGAGGTAAAGGCTCATTTGACGGAACGGATCATCCCGTTCTGGAAGTCGCTTCGGGACGATGTGTATGGCGGCTATTACGGTTATATGGATTATGGCCTCGCGGTAGATAAGAAGGCAGTAAAAGGGTGTATTCTGAACAGCCGTATTTTGTGGTTCTTTTCCAATGCCTATACACTTTTGAAGGAGGAAAGCCTTCTGGAGGAGGCAAGGCATGGCTATGCTTTTATGAAGGAGCATTGTCTGGATCGGGAGAACGGGGGGATTTTCTGGTCGATTGGGTATGACGGAGAACCGGAGGATACGACGAAACATACTTATAACCAGGCGTTTTCTATTTATGCGCTTTCTTCCTATTATGAGGCATCGGGGGATGGCGGGGCATTGGAGCTGGCAAAAGAACTGTTCCATACCATTGAGTCCAGGTGTACGGATGAGGTCGGGTATAAGGAGGCTTTTGACAGGGAATTCCATGAGATTGAGAATGATAAGCTTTCCGAAAACGGGGTTATTGCCCATAAGACGATGAATACCCTCCTCCATGTGTTTGAGGCGTATACGGAGCTTTACAGGGTATCGGAAATGCCGGAGGTGAAGGAAAGGCTTAAATGGATTATGGATACTTTTGCCCATAAGGTATACAATCCGGCGCTGCACAGGCAGGAAGTATTTTTCGACGGGCAGATGAATTCCATTATCGATCTTCATTCTTACGGGCATGATATTGAAACCGCCTGGCTGATTGACAGGGGGGCGGAAGTCCTTGGGGAAGAAGAATATAAGGAAAAGATGTCGCCCATAACAAAAGACCTGACGGAGCAGATTTACAAAGTGGCTTTCGACGGGCATTCCCTTGCGAACGAATGCGAAAAGGGCGTTGTCAATAAGCACAGGGTATGGTGGGTGCAGGCGGAGACTGTAGTCGGATTTCTGAACGGGTATCAGAAGAACCCGGATAAGCCGGAGTATCTGGAGGCTGCGGGGAAGGTGTGGGAGTTTATTAAGCAATATGTGATTGACGGCAGGGAGGGTTCCGAATGGTTCTGGGAAGTGGATGAAAACGGAAGACCTTTTGAAGGCCGGCCTATCGTGGAACCTTGGAAGTGCCCTTATCACAATGGCAGGATGTGTTTTGAAGTGATAAGGAGAAATGGCGGAAAGGAGCTTTAAAATGCTGCATAAGAAATATTATGAAGAACTGGAACGGTATGAAGCGCTTATTAACAGAAAAAATGAGGTGGATACGGATTTCTACAACGGTGTCTATGACAAATATAAATACCCGGTTTTGACAAGGGAGCATATCCCGCTTACCTGGCAGTATGACCTGGATACGGAAACCAATCCTTACTTTATGAAAAGGCTTGGTGTCAACGCGGTAATGAATTCGGGCGCGGTTGAACTGGACGGGAAATTTTATCTGGTTGCCAGGATCGAAGGAGACGACAGGAAATCTTTCTTCGGTGTGGCGGAAAGCAGCAACGGGGTAGACGGGTTCCACTTCTGGGATTATCCGGTCCTCCTGCCGGATACCTGCCCGGAAGAAACGAATGTGTATGATATGCGCCTGACCAAACATGAGGACGGGTATATTTACGGGGTATTCTGTTCCGAAAGCAAGGATACTTCCGTGAATGACCTTTCGGCGGCGGTTGCTGCGGCGGGAATCGTAAGGACAAAGGATTTGAAAACATGGGAAAGGCTTCCGAATCTCGTTACGCTGAATTCTCCCCAGCAGAGGAATGTGGTGCTTCATCCTGAATTTGTAAACGGCAAATATGCTTTCTATACAAGGCCGATGGACGACTTTATCGAAACAGGTTCGGGCGGCGGTATTGGGTTCGGGCTTTGCGACGATATCACCCATGCGGTCATTGACGAGGAAAAGATGACAAGTATCCGCAGGTATCATACCATTACGGAATCAAAAAACGGCGCCGGCGCTGTCCCGATCAAGACAGAGAAGGGCTGGATACATATTGCACACGGCGTAAGGAATACCGCTGCCGGCCTGCGTTATGTGATTTATGCCTTTGCCACGGATTTAAAGGATCCTTCCAAAGTGATTGCGGAGCCTTCCGGGCTTCTGATCGGGCCGAGAGGCGGCGAGAGGGTAGGCGATGTATCCAATGTCGTGTTTACCAACGGCGCGATAGCGCGGGAGAACGGTGACGTTTATATTTATTATGCAGCCAGCGATACACGTATGCATGTGGCCGTAACTACGGTGGATAAGCTGATTGATTATGTGTTCCATACCCCGAAGGATCCGCTGCGCAGCGTAGAGTGTGTGGCGCAGAGATGCGATTTGATTAAAAAGAACCTGGAGATTCTGGGGAAAGAAAATAAATAAGATAAATAAAAAGAGGAAAAATAAACCATAAAATCTAATATTATAAAAATCAAACAAAACCAAAAAATAAACCAGATAATAGCGCCAGGCGGCGCGGAAATGAGGGAAATATGAGCGGAATTAAAATGATAGCACCGGCAGTAAAGAATGTCCCGTGGCAGGAGAGGCCGGAAGGGATTACGGGCGCCCCGGTGTGGAGATATACGGAAAACCCGATTATCGGCAGGAACCCGGTCAAGGGGGTTGCCAGGATTTTCAACAGTGCGGTAATGCCTTACGGCGATGGGTTTATCGGTGTATTTCGTGGGGAACAGACAAACGGTATCCCGTATATTTATATGGGACGGAGCAAGGATGCCATTCATTGGGAGTTTGACGAGGAGAAGATTCCCTTTGTGGATGAGGAGGGCAGGCCGTTTATGCCTAAATATGCGTATGACCCCAGGCTGGTAAAAGTGGAGGATACTTATTATATCATCTGGTGCCAGGATTTCTACGGGGCGGCGATAGGTATGGCAAAGACTACGGACTTTAAGACTTTTACAAGGCTGGAAAACCCGTTCCTTCCTTTTAACAGGAATGCGGTTCTTTTCCCGAGAAAGATCAACGGTAATTTTGTGATGCTCAGCCGCCCATCGGACAGCGGGCACACTCCTTTTGGAGATATCTTTATCAGTGAAAGCCCCGACCTGGTTTACTGGGGAAAGCACAGGCACGTTATGGGCAAGGGGAATGAATGGTGGGAGTCGCTGAAAATCGGCGGCGGCGCTGCGCCTATTGAGACTTCCGAGGGCTGGCTTTTGTTTTACCATGGTGTGAGCGGGACATGCAACGGATATGTTTATTCCATCGGCGGCGCTATTTTGGATTTGGAGAATCCGTCAATTGTGAAATACAGATGTGAAAATTTCCTGATTACGCCGGAGGAGTGGTATGAGGAAAGGGGATTTGTCCCTAACGTGTGCTTCCCCTGCGCTACTATCCATGACCCTGAGAGCGGAAAGATAGCCATTTATTACGGCTGTGCGGACAGTTATGTCGGCCTTGCTTTTACAAAACTTGAGGAGATTGTGGCCTACATCAAGGAGCATAGCGCAGTGACGGAGTCGGATACGGAAATCGGCAGGAGATAAGGAATTGTATACTGCAGACTGCCGGAATTTACAGTAACGCAATCCGGAAGGTATCTGGCTGGCGGTCTGCAGTCAGGGTATACTTTAAATTTAACCGGTGTGCGGTATAAATAAAAGGAATGTTGCGGATAAGGCAGGCACAGGTGGTCGAGTAGACATTCCCCGTAAGGGGAATAGATCGGAAGAGCGTCGTGTA
>CANDKY010000114.1 GCA_947385425.1 uncultured Lachnospiraceae bacterium
CATCTTCTGTTTAGTAAAACCCCATTCAAATAAGCTGCAAAAAGACAGGACGTGCCCCTCCGAAAGCAAAACAGGCTCCGGCCTGTGAACCACACCCACTTAAGTTAATGACATTGGGAGTGAACTGTAACCTTCTATCGGCGTGGCCGGATCCACACAGTGCCGTTCCTTACTCAAACTCCCTCTCATGCTTCTTAAAAAATTCATAATAAGCGCGGACATTTTCCAGCCGATTCCACGGCTTCACATCCACAATTTCCTCATCCATATCATAAACCTTCGCCCCCCGCATGGACAACAGGAAAGGCGAATGGGTGGCAATGATAAACTGGCACCCGAAAAAACGCGCCGAGTCTTCCAGGAAACGCAGAAGCTCCTGCTGTTTTGCCGGGGAAAGGCTGTTTTCCGGCTCGTCCAGCAAATACAGCCCGTCCTCTTTTATCTTATCCGCAAAATAAAGAAAAGCGCTTTCCCCATTGGAATGCTCCCGCACATTATCCATCACATTCTTCCGCACATACTTTGACTGCGTATTGCTCCTGGCCGTAGTGACTTTTTTCAAATGCTCATAATCATCCAGCGACTTTAACTGGAAATGAGAATATTTCATATCCAGATACTCTCCAAGCAGTTCCTCCCTTTTCCGGTTAACGCCATCATTAATGCTCCGGAGGTTTAACATAAAATCAAACACGTCATCGCTGGTAATGATCCTGCTGCCATCAGGGATTTCCTGCTCCTGCCCATAACTGCACCGCTCTGTATAATCCTCAAAGAAATTGGAACGGTTATATAAAGTATCCCGGGCAAGCCCCAGCTTCTCCGCAATTACATTTAACGCGGTAGTCTTTCCCGAACCGTTACCCCCGTATAAAATAGTCACCGGCTCGAAATCCAGCCTTTCCAGCCTGTGCTTGGACAAAATCTGGAAAGGGTAATAAGTGTCATAGCAAGTCCTTTTCTGTGCAAAAATGAAATCATATTCCTGTTCCCTGTTCGGGAATTTAAATGATGATAAATAAACCATATCCGCTCCTTAACCAACCCTGTGTCCCTGCCGCCGCCCGGCACAATGCCTTCCCCTCCGGTATCAGACATTTCCGACTATTAATTCATTGCCATACAAGATAATACATTCCATCTCTCTTATATTCCGGAGATTTGTTATGCCGTTTACTACAATTATCCGCATAACCCCGATAATTTACCCATTCTATAGATCAATTATAATGCTAACCCATTGCTAAATCAATGCACAGGCGGCATCCTCTTTTTTGACCGGATATTGGAAAAAAATGCAAAGATTTTATAAGATCCTGCCCGAAAAATATACTATAATAGAAGCACCATACAACAAAGACATCAAAAAATATCTCAGGAGGATTTTATGGAAGCAAAACAAACCATCACCTATGCAGTCAACGGCAGAGCCGTCACGGAAGAACGCATCCTGCCCGTCACGAAAGAAGCGGACGAAGCCAAACATCTGGAATCCAATGTTATCAACCTCTATCCCGGCCTGGCCTACCAGGAAATCGAAGGCTTCGGCGGCGCGCTGACAGACACGGTCGGATACCTCTATTCCAAAATGGCCGAAGCGGACAAAAAACAGTTCCTGGAAGACCATTTCGGTGAAAACGGGCAGCGCTACCGGTTTCTGCGCATGCATATGGATAGCTGTGATTATTCCCTGGAAGAATACCAGGCCGTGGCAGACCCGGCTGCCGATCCGGATTTCACTACTTTTTCCATTGAACGCGACAGGAAATACATGCTCCCCATGCTGAAAGACATCATGGCCATGTCTTCCCGGCCAATCAGCGTCCTGCTCAGCCCCTGGTCCCCGCCGAAACAGTGGAAAACACCGCCCGCCAAACCAAAGAATGACGCTTCCGTCTATGGCGCCGGAGCTATCATGGCCTCCTTCCTCCCGGAAGTAGACTACGATACCCCGTCCAGGTGCAACGGCGGGAGCCTAAAAAAGGAATATTATAAGGACTGGGCCGTATACCTTGCCAAATATGTACAGGCATATTTAGACGAAGGCGTCCCGGTAACTATGATGAGCCTGCAGAACGAAACCATTGCCGCCACCAACTGGGATAGCTGCGTCTGGACCGCCCAGGAACAGAAAACCTTCCTGAAAGATTACCTGTACCCCGTTTTCAAAGAAGCCGGGCTGACAGAAAAGATAGGGCTTTATATCTGGGATCACAACAAAGAACGAGTCGTTGAATTTGCAAAGGAAATCATTGACAGCCAAACCGCCGGAATGCTGGAAGGCATTGCATTCCACTGGTATTCCGGGGACCATTTCGAATCCCTTGCCATCGCCCATAGCCTGTTCCCTGATATGAAACTTATGGGAAGCGAATGCTGCGCCCTCCACCCGCCCGGCCAGACCAGCCCTTTTGCCGCGCTCCTTGGCATGGACGGCGGCCCCAGCGTAGCGGAAGTGGAATATGAAGACGCCGCCGCGTACGGGCACGACATCATCGGCGACCTGAATAACGGCATGAACCGCTGGATCGACTGGAACCTCTGCGTGGATAAAGACGGAGGCCCCCGCCACGTCCCCTCCGGTTTCGGTGCCCCCATATGTGCAAACGAAGACGGGACATACCGCAGGCTCCTGACCTATGATTATATCGGCCATTTCTCACGGTATATCCTGCCCGGCGCGCAACGGATCGGCTTCTCCCGCTGCGACGGCAAAGTGGAACTGACCGCGGCGAAAAACACGGACGGCTCCATCGCCATCGTCCTCTTAAACCATGGGCAAAAAGACGTTTCCTATGCAATCCGTATGGAAGGGCATATTACCCGCATTACGCTCCCGGCCAGGACAATCAGCACTATCCGCTATATTTAAGGAACCTGATACACCATCCGGACAGAAATTACAGTTCCGCTCTGTCCCCTCCCGGTGGCTCTTGGCTGCGCTGGAAAAGAAAAATCCATTCAAAAAAATGATGGTTAGCAAATCTATCCAGAAAAACCGTTAGAAATATCTCATTTTTGCAGTTGGATTTTTCTTCTCCTGCGCAGCCAGGGGCAGCCGGGAGGGGACACGGTGCCAACCGAACAGGTGGAATTTTTTTGCACGCATGCTGCTTTCTTCAGATCCGCTCCAAAAACTCTGCCGGCTTAATGGCCGACACCCTGCTTTCCTTAAAATCCCTGATATTCCTGGTTATAATGTAATCCGCCTTTACCCTTGCCGCGCAGGCGCTCTGTACTGCGTCTTCATAATCCTTAAATTTCATATCGGCGGCTTTTTGCAGGTCAGCCGCCTTTAAATCAGCAACGGAAAATATCAGGAACAGATTGCAAAGGATTTCCTTTATTTTTCCTGCATCCAGTTCTTTCCTTAGAATATAAATAATATTCGGGACGGTAAGGGCTGATATCACGCCCGATACCCTCCTGACCTCACAAAGCTTAAAAATTTTCGCTGAATCCTCATAAAAACCCGGACGTTTGCAAAGCACATCTAAAATTATGTTTGTATCAATCAGCACTTTCATATTTCTGCATACGCTCCGTTCTGGCCTCTTTTTCATTATAATCGCCTTTTAACACACCTGTCAGTGAATCTGTCAGGAAAGATACGCTTTTATCATAAGATACTAACCTCGCAACCTCTTTTCCATTTTTCATTACGATAACTTCCCCGCCAGCCTGCACCATCTGCAGGTATTTACCAAAATTGTTTTGGATATCTGTTGCAGTGGCTATAGTCATAGAACTTCCTCCTTTCTTATCATGTTATTTCTCTAAGGTTTCTTAGCTAATTTTAGTATATGTAATTTTATCCAACCCGTCAATATTTTATCTAATATATGTGTATTTTACTTTATCCAATATTTTTATGGTTATGCAACCGGGCAAGGGATGGAACCTCCCCTGCCTGCCGTGCCCCTTCCTGCATCCCCTCACGCCTTCCCCTTGCCCCGCAGATAATTCCCCAGGGTGCTCACACACAGCAGAGTAACCACAAGGAAAAAACCCGGTATCAGAATCATCCACCAAGACTCTGTCAGCAGCGCCCTCTCCGCCAGCGAAAGCATACTCCCCCATGAAACCACCTCCACCGGCAGCCCGAGCCCCATAAAACTCAGGGTAGATTCCGCTATAATCGCATTCCGCACATTCATAACCACCATATACATAATCGAAGAAACAAAGTTAGGCGCCAGGTGCCTCCGCAAAATATGGAAAAAACCGCCCCCCATACATTTCGAAGCAACCACATATTCACATCCGCGAAGCTGCCGCACCTGCGTCCTCACAACCTTCGCAATCCCCATCCAGCCGGTAATACCGACCGCAAAAGAAATACTGAATACATTCCCCCCGCCCAAAGCCGCCTGAATCAATAGGATCACCAGCAGGCCGGGCACACTCAGCAATATTTCCGCCGCCCTCATAAGCAGCGCATCCGCCCAGGCAGGCGCACTCCCGCTCACTGTCCCGTAAACCACCGCTGCCGCCGTGGACACCAAAGTTGCCATAAACCCGACCGCAAGGGAAACCCTGCCGCCATACCAGACCATAGAAAAAATATCCCGTCCCATCGTATCCGTGCCAAACAGAAATTCCCCGTTCGGCGCAACATTACAGTTTCCCAAATCCAGATAAGCAGGATCCTTTGCCGCAAAAAAATCACAGCCCAGGCACCCCAATATAATAAAACCGAGAACCAAAGCCGACAGCACCGGCTTCCCCTCCGGCCATTTCCCCTTCCGCAAAGGCGCCCCCTGCGTCTCCTGCCTTATCCCAACCACTTCAAACCTTCCGTCCGCCACCCGTACACCTCCTGACATACCAAGCCAAATTCATCTGCCGGAAAGCATTTTTCAAACACGCTCTAAGCCGCACTTCCCTTCACATCCCGGTACGCGGATCAATCCTCCCATTCACCGCCTGTGCCGCTATATTGCACACCATAACCACGATCCCCGAAAGCATACACAACAGCATCAGAAGATTATAATCCTTATACCGTGCGCTCTCATAAGCAAGCGTCCCCAGCCCGGGATAAGAAAAAACCACCTCCACGATATAAGTCCCGCCCAATATATGCGGAACGGAAATCGCCATCATACCAAGATAAGAAGGAAACATATTTCGCAGGCAGTGCCCAAACAGCACACTGCCCCCTTTCAGCCCCTTGGCCTTTGCCAGCAAAACATAATCCTTCCCCATTTCATCCAGGAGCATATTGCGCACCATATAAGCGTAATACCATAAATGGCTGATAACCACGACAGCCAAAGGAAGGATAAGGTGCCTTATACGGTCGGCCGCTCCGGCCTCTCCCCCCACCGTATAAGCGCCGCTGCCCGGCAGCCATTTCAGATGGACTGCAAAAATAAGAATCAGCACAAGGGCAAGCCAGAACTCCGGGATACACCCCGTAACGACGCCAACCCGGCAAATCACACGGTCAGCCGGCCTGTCCTCCCGGCATGCACAGAACACACCAAGCAGCAGCGCAAGCCCGAAAACCAGCAAAAACCCAAGCCCGCCCAAAAGCAATGTATTCCCTATACGCCCGCCAATCACATCCGCAGCATCCGTCTTATATTTATAAGAAATACCGAAATCCCCATGGAAAGCCTTTTCCAGCCAGCGGAAATACTGCACGGACACCGGGTCATGCAGCCCCAGCCTGTCTTCCGCCCATTCCCGCTCCCCGGGGCTCATCTTTTCCACCCTGTCCCCGTAATACGACACCAGCGGATCACCGGGTGCCAGCCGTGAAACATAGAAAACAACCGCTGACAGCAAAAATATGCTGAGTACAAAATAAAATAATCTTTTTATATACCGCATCTTCCTTTTATTTCCTCTTTCTTCCATACTGCTCCATCCCAATCCGCCCACGGCACCGCCTCCAAAAGCGACTTCGTGTAAGGATGTTTCGGGTTCCGGAACAATTCCTCCGTCGGCGCCACCTCCACCAGTTCCCCCTCATGCATAACCCCGACCCGGTCACACAAAAATTCCACCATCGCCAAATCATGGGCAATAAAAAGGAAAGAAAAACCGTGTTCCCTCTGGAGATGCCTGAACAAATTAACAATCTGCGCCTGGATGGACACATCCAGGGAAGTGACAGGCTCATCCGCCACCAACAGTTCCGGTTCCATAGCCAGAGCCCTGGCAATCGCCACACGCTGCCGCTGCCCGCCGGACAGCTCCGCAGGATACTTATCCAGATATCCGGCATCCAGCCCCACATAATGCATCTGGAATTCCGCTTCCGCCCGGAAAGAACCCCTGGGCGGGATGATATGCTGTATTTTCATCGGCTCGGCAATAATGTCACACACCTTCATACGCGGATCCAGGCTGGAATTGGAATCCTGGAATATCACCTGCCGCAAAGCCTGCAGCATCTTCCTGTTCCTGTGAAACTGCGCCGGATCGCATATATCAATCCCGGCTCTCCCAGGCCCGGTTCCATCCATTCCATATATTCCATCCTTTCCGTCCATTCCACCCTTTCCAGCCTTTCCGTCCTTTCCGCACATTCTACACTTTCCGTTCATCCTATCCTTTCCATTCATCCCATCCTTTCCATTCATCCCATCCTTTCCGTTCATCCCATCCTTTCCGTTCATTCCGCCCTTTCCGTTCATCCCATCCTTTCCATCCTTTTCCTTCCCACACCCGCATCCCCTCCAGCCAAAAAACCCCTTTTTCCTGCGCAAAGCCCCGTCCGCTCTGTCCGTATAATAAAAAATATTACCGCTGTACGGCCGGTAAATATTCATAATACAACGGGCAACCGTCGACTTTCCCGAACCGGACTCCCCCACCAGCCCAAAAATCTCCCCTCTGCGTATCTGGAACGAAACATCCTTCACCGCACGGATACTCTCCCGCCCCGTCAAAGGAAACACATGGGATAAATGCCGCACATCCAGCAGGACATCCCCTCCCGTCCCGGATTCCTCCGGCTGCCCGGACGGCATGGAACAAAACGCCTCCGTCCGTACATTCTGCAACTGTTTCCCGCCCCGTCCCACTAACAGGGCAGAACCGGATCCTCCGCCTGCACGAAAGCCTTCTTCCCCTGGCGGAACCGGATCCATCCCCCGGCCGTCCCCATCCGTCCCGGATCCCCATACCGGCACAGCCACTTTCGGTGCACGCTCATCCAAAAGCCACGTAGCGGCATAATGCGTGTCCGTCACCCGGAACATAGGCGGCTCCTCTTCATAATCAATCCGAAGCGCATATTCATTACGGCATGCAAACGCATCCCCTTTCGGCGGAGCCACCAAAGCAGGCGGCATCCCCGGAATGGTGCGGAGCGTATCCCTTCCCCTGGAAAAAAACGGAAGTGCCTGCAGCAGCCCCCAGGTGTAAGGATGCCTCGGGTCATGATAAATTTCCTCCACAGTACCGATTTCCACAATCTTCCCGGCATACATAACCGCCACACGGTCCGCCGCCTTCGCCGCCACCCCCAGATCATGGGTAACCAGGACGACAGCCATGCCAAGCTTTCTCCGTATTTCCCCGAGCAAATCCAAAATCTGCGCCTGCAGCGCGGCATCCAATGCGGTAGTAGGTTCGTCGGCAAACAGAATATCCGGATTCCCGGCAAGCGCAACCGCCATAACGGTGCGCTGCCGCATACCGCCGGAAAACTGATGGGGATACTGCTTCATCCGCTCCCCGGGATGGTCTATCCCCACCAGCCCCATCAGCTCCAGCACCCTGCCCTCCAACTGCCTCCGGGAAATATCCGGCTGATGTACCTTTGCCGCCTCCGCAATCTGCGCCCCTATCGTCATGGTCGGATCCAAAGCTGTCATCGGATCCTGAAAAACCATGGAAAAAACCTTCCCCCGCAGCCCGCACATCTCCCGCTCACGGTATCCCGTGATATCCGCACCGTTTACGGAAATACTGCCGGACTTGATTTTAGCCTTAACAGGCAGCAGCTTCATAATGCCCTTGCACAAAGTACTTTTCCCGCAGCCGGATTCCCCGACCACAGCCAGCGCCTCCCCCGCTTTAAGGGAAAAGCTCACATCCCTCACTGCCTGTACCTCCCCCCGGGAAGAAAAAAAACTGATTGATAAATTTTTCACTTCCAACAATTCCGCCATTTCCCGCACCGCCGATAAATCAATTATTTTATTCCGCCAATTTATTCCATCTTCCAATCCAAAACATTCCAGAAAATCCCCACACCGTGATGTCCCATGACCGTATCCGCCGAAATGCCGTGTACCCGCGCATCAGCCACATAATTCGCATCCACATAGCATAGAAACGCAAAAGCCGGATCTTTCGCCAGTTCCTCCTGGAACCTGCCATATGCCTCCGCCCGCACCGCCGGATCGTCCGACTGGCGAGCTTCCGCCAGATACCTATCCACCAATTCGTTGGAATAACCGCTGTAATTCGCCCCCTTTCCCGTCCCGAACACTTTATATGTATGATCGTCCGCGTCAAAAGGGCTGCCCCAGCCAATCAGATAAGCCATCTGCCCGCCCCAGTCTACCTGCACCGGAATCTCCACGCTGCAGTCTATCCCGACTTCCCGGAGCTGCTGCGCGGCCGCCTGCGCCATATCCAGCCGAACCTGATCCCCTGCGCCCACGCTGAGCACAAAACCTACCGTCTCGCCGTCTCTCACATAAAATCCGGCTTCGCCCATGGTACAGCCGGCCGTTTCCAATACCTCCCTCGCCTTCTCCGGATTGTAATCATAATGCTCTACATCTTCCTTATTATAAACATTCCTCTGCAGGGGGCTGTACGCCGCTTCCCCCTCCCCTAACAGGACGGCTTCCAAAATTGCCTCCCGATCCAGGGCATAGCACACCGCCGGGATAATATCCCGGTTCTCCGTCCAATAACCGTTCCGGAAATTAAAAAGGATCCCCCTGTAATCCGAAGTCTTCATATTATAACAGACATACCCCTCACGGCCCGCAAAAGCCTGTGCGTCCTTCGGGGTAAGCAATGCCAGATCCAGCTCCCCGGACTGCATCTGCAGCGCCCTGGCATTATCATCCGGCACTATTTTGAAAATAATCCTGTCAATCCCCGCTTCCCCCCGGAAATATTCCTTATTTTTCACAAGCGTAATCGCCTGCCCTTCCTCCCAGCTTTCCAGCTTATAAGGCCCCGTGCCGACAGGGCTGCGGAAGAAAGCCGATTCCTGCATATCCTCGCCGGACAAAAGATGCTCCGGAAGTACCGCCGCCGCCATATAATCAAGAAAAGCCACATTCGGGGCTGCCAGCTTAAAGGAAACGGTATGCACATCTATTACCGTAATCTCCTCCACATCCTCATAATTCGGGCGGTTTTCCGAACCGTTCTGCGGATCCATGATAGCTTCAACGGTAAACTTCACATCCTCCGCCGTAAAATCCTCCCCATCGTGCCATTTCACCCCTTCTTTCAGATAAAAAGTATAAGTACAGGAATCCTCATCAAATTCCCATCTTTCCGCAAGCCCGGGAACCACCTCGTTTTTCCCGTTGTGGGCAGTAAGCCCGTCAAATAACAGGATATTAATTTCACCATGCTCATCCATAGCCGGATTGATCCTTGTGTAATCATTGCTGCCGTAGACAAGGGTGGCTGCTTCCCCGTCTCCCTGCAGCCCCTTTGCACCGCCCTGTTCTCCTCCTGGATCCTCCTGCCCTCCCCCATACTCCTTTTGGGCTACCCCTGGAGCCTCCTGCCCTCCCGCCGTACCCTTACAGCCCGCCAATGCAAAAGAAGCTGCCAAAGATAACAATACCAAAAACATTCTTTTCATAAATCCACCGTCCCTTTCCTGATTTCCGCCATATCCCTTCCGTATATAAAACTCTGCGGGCGCACGCTGCGCAAACAGCAACCTCATCTGTGCGCCCCTGAGCAATCGAGTAGTGAAGAACCGTCTTCCTCTACTCGCACGCCAGGCACCCGTCATCACATACTGACATTTTTCCTCTGGGTGCCCGTGTGCAACCGATCAGGGGAAGCTTTTCCCCCTGCTCGCCGCACGCTCCAGGCGGCATACTCCTCTGCATGGAGCTGTGCGCAAAAAGGCATACAATCCCTTCCGTAAGGATTGTATGCCTTCATGTACATACATCATATCATATAAAATATTGCAAAATAATAGACTAAAGCAAAACATCCGCCGGCTTCCTGTCCGGCAAAAAAGGAACTTCAGCTCCTTTCAGAGGCTTCATGCCTTCCGCAGGCTATACTATACCATAACTTCAGGAGAATAGCAAGATCAGCCAGCCAATTCCGGAGCGTCTTTGAAAAATCAGATGGGGTGCCAGGAACCGCGCATAGGGCGGGGAGTGAACGTAACAAAACCATCCCCGCCATCTGCACGCGGTGTAACCGCTTCCCCACTATGCGGCTATTCCTTCGCCGGAATAACCGCGCCATTGTAATGCTCCGTGATAAAATTCTTTACCTCATCGGACTGCAGTACCGTAACCAGTTTCTTAACCGCTTCGTTATCCTTGTTTGCTTCCGTCACGGTAATGATATTGGCATATTCGGAATCCTCGCCTTCCCTCATCAGATAAGCGGTAGTATCAATATCAGCCTCCAATGCCCTGTTTACATTCACAAAGTAAGCGTCAAAATCTGCTGCCGAAGGGATAATATTGGCCTGATCCATCTCGACAATCTCAATAGGAATCAGATATTCTTCAATCTCATTTACAGAAGCATCCGTAGCCGTCATCTCCGGATTCAATTTAAGGAACCCTTCTTTTTCCAGCACCTTCAAAGCCCTGTACTCATTGGAAGCATCATTGGGTATAGCAATCACCGCGTTTTCCGGAAGCTCGTCCTTTGTTGTATATTTGTCTGAAAAACATGCATAAGGCTCCACATGGACGCCGCCCATGCTGTACAAATCAGCCCCCATTTCCTCTTCAATACTCTCCATAGCGGGCACATGCATAAAGTAAGCAAAATCAATCTCGCCGTCAATCAGCATGTCATTCCAAGTAGCATCCCAGGTTGTGGACACGATATCAAGCTCAATGCCCTCTGCTGCCAGCGCATCCTTTGCAGCGCCCAGGATCTCGCTATGAGGGGTTAAGTCACATACGCATTTCAAAACCACCTTTTCTGCCGGAGCCTCCGCCCCGTCCTCACTGCCGGCATCTGCACCTTCCGCCGTAGCTGTATCCGTTGCTGCCGCATCTGTCTGTGCTGAGTCCGCCGAACCAGTGTCTGCCGGGGCTGTATCAGCCTTATCACCGGCAGCATCCTCTGCATTTTCCGCAGAACTCTCCGCATTCGCCGGTTCATTTGTACCGGCGCCATTGCCGCAGCCTGCCAGAAGAGCCGACACAGTAAGCACTGCCGCCGTCATAAAGGCAAGTTTCCCGCTCAACATTTTCTTTTTCATAATTTTCTCCTCCTTAGAAATTATGTATTACGGTTAATTTATACAAGACCGAACAGAAGAATAGCCATATGGCCCCATCCCCTGCTCGCCGCACCCATTTTAACATAATAAATGATATTGTTCAACAGTTTATACTGCAGAGTTTACAGTAACGCACATACAGTGAACTGAAATGTAACGCAACCCGAAAGAAATTTTAGAGCCTGTTTAAAATCTGTTTTTCGCCAGATGTGCGCCACAGTTTGTGAGAGGTTTGCCCCGAATGAGGGAGGCGTAGTGGGGCTACGTTGACTGAATGAGGGGCAAAGATCTCGCAAAATGGGGTGTACAGATGGTGAAAATGAGATTTTAAACAGGCTCTTAAATCAAATGTCTTCTTTTCAAAATAATTTTGGATACCGTATCCCCCAATATCTGCACGGCCTGGACAATCACTATCAGCACGATAATCGTAGCAAACAAAAGGTCATGTTCAAATCTCGTATACCCATACGTAACCGCAATATACCCGATCCCCCCGGCCCCGAAGCTTCCGGCCAGGGCTGTCATGGAAATGATAATCACCACCGCATTGGTAAACGCACGGACTAACGAAGGCATTGTTTCCGGTACCATAATGGAAAATAAAATACGCATATTCCCGCTCCCCATCGCCTTGGCAGCCTCAATCTTCCCTTTATCAAGCTCCAGCAGGCTGCTTTCCACCAGCCTTGCAAAAAGCGGCACACAGCTTGCCACCAGGGAAATAATACAGGCATTGGAACCGTAAGACTTCCCCACCAAAGCCCTTGCCACCGGCAGCATCACTATAATGATGATCACCTGCGGCAGGGAGCGGAAACAATTGATAACGGCACTTAAAACAGTATGTACTGATTTGCACGGCACCAGCCCTTCCTTACTTGTCATCACCAGCACCAGCCCGAGTATCACTCCGAATACAAGGACAAACACAGAAGATATGGCGACCATATACATCGTTTCACTGATAGCGGGCAGCACCCGTTCCCATACCTCCATGCTGAACGCATTCCTGAGTACTTCCCAAAAAGAATATTTGTATAAACTCATTCTGCTTCCTCCTGCCAGTAATCACTCCTGAATTTGTTGTAAACGCCTATAAAGTTCCTGGCCGTTTCACACTGCGGGTTCTGGAAAATATCTCTTACCAGCCCCTGTTCCAGCAGCTTCCCATTCTCCATAACCGCCATCCTGTGGCATGTATATTTGATGACCTCCAATTCATGGGTAATCAGAATAATTGTCAGCCCCAATTTTTCGTTAATTTCCTTAAGCAAATCCAGCACGGACAGAGTGGTCTGCGGATCCAACGCGCTGGTCGCCTCGTCGGACAAAAGCACATCCGGCCGGTTTGCAAGCGCCCTGGCAATCCCAACCCTCTGTTTCTGCCCGCCGGAAAGCTCGCCCGGATAAGCATCTTTTTTGTCAGACAGCCCTACCAGCGACAGCATCTCCCCTACCCTGGCATTTATTTCCCTCGCCGGCATCCCCGCCATCTTCAGAGGATAAGCAATATTCTGCGCTACCGTCATGGAATCAAATAGATTAAACTGCTGGAAAATCATGCCGATTTTCCTCCTCTGCCTGTTTAACTCCGCCTTCCCGAGGGCGGTAATCTCCTTATCCCCGATCCTGACTCTTCCGCTGTCAGGCTCTTCCAGACGGTTGATACATCTGACCAGGGTCGATTTCCCGGCTCCGCTGAAACCCACGATACCATAGATATCCCCTTTCCCCACCGAAAGGTCTATCCCTTTCAAAACCTCGATATCCTGTTTCTTTGTGTGAAATGTTTTGTAAAGCTGTTTTACTTCGATAAATTTTTCGTCCATCCAGATTCCTTTCAGGCCGCCCGTCCTCACCTGCCCTTCCGGTAACGGCCCTTATTCCTATGTACAGGCATGGCCTCATTATACTAAAAAGATAATTGTTTTTCAAGTTTTAGTTTACCCTCCTTTATGGGCATACTCTCAATACCGTTCAAAATAGAGCACTAATATACACCCTCAAATATTTCGCCCAATGTCATCTTTATATGCGGAAATACTTTCAGGCTGATGTCTGTATCCGCATTATAATCCTCATCTTCCGCATCCCCCTGTAACATATAGTTCTGCTCCAATACATACCGTCCGTCTTCCAAATAATAAATTTCAACAGATCCCTGTGGAGAAACGATCCAATATTCCTCCACTCCTGCTTTTTCATAAATATCCTTTTTCTCCGCTCTATCCCTTTTTGCCGTGGAATGGCTTAACGTTTCCGCAACAAATTTAGGCACGCCATAATAGGCTCCGCCTTTTAAATATTTCCGGTCGCATACAACCATAATATCAGGGCATAAATAATCATCGTTCACATCAGGCTGGTATTTAAAATCCAGATTCTCCATAAATACAAGGCACAAGCTATTTTTCAAACTATTTCCAATGATTCTGTTTATATTGTTATTTATAATTCCATGCTTATAACTTGGAGACGGTGTCATATTATAAATTACACCGCCAATTTTTTCATCCTTTTTTCTCTCAAATTCCGCCAATCCCATCATCCCACATCCTTTCCTGCTAAAAATTATAACATGGATCTCCCTCTTTTAAGAAACGGCGTGATAAAAATCACGCCGTTTCTCCATTCTTTTTCTTCTCTGGCAGTCCCTTCCTCCCTGGCACTGCCTCCAATCTTTTAGAGCCTGTTTAAGATCTGCTTTCCGCCAAATGCATAACTTTCATTTCAATTTCCCTTAGTTCATCAAGAGATAATACAGGGACACACTCCGCAATTTCTTCCAGCGTCATTTTTCCCTTCTTTATCAGTCTTCCTGCGGTTTCTCTTGCACTTTTTAATTCCGCTTTCTGTGCCGCTTCTTTTGCCGCTTCTCTTGCCGCTTCATTCCTCATATCCTCCATAATTTTGCACATGGCCGCCACTCCTTTCTCGTCCCTCTTCAAAAAATCCAAATATTTGGATTTTTTCAATTATCCAAACTTTATGAAAATCCAAA
>CANDKY010000115.1 GCA_947385425.1 uncultured Lachnospiraceae bacterium
GAAATACTTTCAGACCGGGGCGTCCCCACGCCTACCATGCTGCAAAAGGAACGCTGCGAGGCCCTGGGCCTGCCCTATCACCGGGAAGCCGCCCATATGTGGAGCTATGGCATGGTGAAAGATACTCTCTTTAACGATTATCATAACGGGGTACTGCGAACCCACAAAAGAGAGAGGATGACCATCAACGGCAAAGACAAAAAGATTTCCAAAGACCAGCAATATGTTTTCCCGGACCACCACCCGAAAATATTTGATGACGATACCATGAAGCTGCTTTTTGAGGTGAAAGACAGCCGCCATCACAGCCAGTACCGGGGCCAGAAGAAACACATCAATCTTTTTTCCGGATGTCTGTACTGCAAAGACTGCGGCATGAAGCTGACCGCAATCAACCGCCCGAACCGTGGAAAATATTATGTGTGCGGCACCTACAACAAAAAGGGGAAACAGTTTTGTGAACATGCCCATCTGGTGACAGAAGAAACCCTGACGGACGCTTTGATTACATATCTCACCCTTTGCCGCGACTCTCTGGCAGACATCATACAGAATTTTGACCTGTCAAACTTAAAGGCTGCTACTTACTCTGCAGACGACAGCCAGCAGAAACTGGTAAGCGAGCTGGAAAGAATCAAGAAAGAGCTGAAAACACTGATTGCCCAAAAGGTAAAGGAACTTACCGCGAATCCGGGGATGTCTGAAATCATCAATGAAACATACGCCTCTCTACAAACTGAAAAAATGGAGCGTATCTCTGCCATTGAAAAAACACTGCAAGATTTGACGAAAGAGCCCCATATCCCCGCTGTGGCAATCAAGCCGGGACTTCAAACCGCACTGGATATTCTGAATGAAGTGTTGGAGCAAAAAAGTCTGACCCGGACGGACATTGAGGTTCTGGTAGAAAAAATCATTGTAGACAAAGACGGAAATGTTGACATCTATTTGAAACACGGTCTCGGCAATCTGGCGGCCTACGATTTCAAAGCCGACAAGGAAAATCTGAAGCTCACCATGATGATAGAGGCAATCCGGCTTCTGGAAAAAGACGAGACAGGTTTTACCTCTGTAAAATTCCTGGCGGAGAGCCTGAAAGATATGGGGTATCCCATGCACAAGAAAAAGTTCAGTCCCTACATGGAGCACTTGCTGGACCTGGGGCTGGTGGAAAAGACGGGAATCTACCATTATCCATACAGAATCGTGGCTTCTAAGGAGAAACTGCATGATGTGGAAAATATGTTCATCATGCTAGGGCAGACTGGCGGTATGCCTGAAATGGTTTTTGAATACATCCTGAAAAAAAATAACATTGACCCGAAAAATGACCTGAATATCGACCAAAGCATTGACTTCGGTTCCACTGCTGCGGCATTTTCCGGCGGGCAGGGGGATTTTACAGTTGAATTCGAGCCCCATGCCACCACTCTGGAAGCAAAAGGCGACGGCTATGTCATAGCCTCCTTAGGCGAAGATTCCGGCTATGTCCCTTATACCGCATTCAGTGCAAAGAAAAGCTTCATCGATGCCAATCCCAAACTCATCCAGTCCTTTACCAACGCGCTGCAAAAAGGCATGGATTACGTACAAAGCCATACTCCTGAAGAAATCGCCAAAGTAATCGCCCCGCAATTTGAAGAAACAGACCTGGAGACAATCACTGCCATTGTCACCAGGTATTATGAACAGGACACATGGAAAGACAATCTTGTCTTTGAGGAAGACGCCTTTACCCTGCTGCAGGACATTCTGGACGAAGCCGGCGAACTTTCCGAACGAGTACCTTATGAAACCCTGGTAAACACCCAGTTTGCCAAAACGGCAGCGCCGTAAAACATTAACTTTACAGCCCCCTTCCTTCCGCACAGGCCCTTACACACAAAAGGCCGCCGCAGCATAAGGAGCTGTATGTAAATCCTGCGCAACCGTCACAGGTTATTTTCATACGCTTCCATGCTCCGGCGGCCTTTGCACTTTCAAAACCTTATATACCAGCCTTCCAGCTCCAAAGCATAATCCGCCACTGCCAGCACCATGGCAAAAAAGGTAAGACATACCGTCAGGAAAATCGCTGTCTTATCATAGATAAAATTAACCTTTTCCCCCTCTCCCGCCGCATACGCTTTCGCCGCATAGTGACTCCCGGCCAATACCTCTATACCAAGGAAAATAAATACCAAAGGCCACAGGCGAAGAATAAACCTGCAGGAAAGCCATGGCACAAAAATATGTGCCATGAACAAGACCCCAAACAATATCAACATCATGCCAAAAGTCACAGTACCTACGCGGTGGTTTCTAATTATCCTGCACTTCTCCATAACCGCTCCTTTCCTGCACTTCCCCGGCCCTCGTATCCACACCGTAAATCACGTCTGCCGCCATACCCCGGCCATATCCGCCGTCTGCCGTACTGCGGTTCCCTTCACAGCCGCCCTGTAATACAACATCCGCCATACTTCCGTCCCGGCTTCCCGCAGCAGCCGCATTCTCCTTCCGCCCGGCTATATCCGCCGTACTTCCGTCCCGGCCTTCGGCTGCACCCGCTCCGTATGAGAAAGCATCCGCCATGTCCCCGCTCCGTTCACCATATGCCTTCTGGCCAAACCCACTGCCATATATGGAACCGTTTCCTGCGCCATAACCCCCTGACGTACCGCTATCCCCACCCGGCATAATACTGTCAACGTCAATGGTCACTTCCTTCAGTTCCTCTTCCTTCCCTTTAATCATCCGCACACCGCCTGCAATGATAACAACCCCTACCAGGATTTTCAGAATCCGGTTTTCAATACGGGAGATAAACCACCATACTTCCTCCGGAAGATAAGCAAAGAACAAATCCTTAATGCCATCCCACAACAGCAATACACCCACGGCAACCAAAATGACAGCCACCGCCTTCCTGTATTTTTCCACATTCTTATTATCCATATGAAAAAATGCATCCAAATTAAATAAAAATTCATCCTCCGTATTAAAAAACTCATCATCCGACATCCCCGCAAGATTGTGTACGTGGAAAAAACTGTAAAACCACACCACGACCAGCACAAACAGCAGGGCGGGAAGATCCAGCACAGCCGCCAAAGCAATCAGGGCAAAAAACAACCCCATCAGGCTGACCCCCATACGCATGAACCCCAAATACATCTCTCCTGCCCCCGGCAGAAAAGAAAAACAAAATGTTAAAAAACCGCTCTTCTTTTTTCTGGTCCTTCTATTCATAATCCCTTTCCTCCCATCCAAACAACCCGGTCATCCCATTCCATATAGAAACTGCCTTCCCGGCCGTTTCCTCTCCCAACAGGTTTTCCATAAAACCGCCAAAGCCTCCCTCCCTTATCTCCATTTCATTCCGGAGCCGTTCACTTTCCTCCTGGTAATATTTCATATCCTCTTCTATTACCTTCTGCCGCCATTGGCTGCTGCCATCGGGCTTCCCTCCGTCGATCTCCATCGGCACCATTACCAGGCAGAAAATAGCCGCTGCCGCCGCGCCGATTACTTTCGCACGGTAAACCATAAGAACCCTCCTGGCTGTTTTTTTGTCGATCCCTTTTTTCCTCACCGCCGCAAGCCCTTTTGCTTCTTTCATAATCAGCTCTTTCAGGTACACAGGCGGAGCCAGCATTCCATGATCTTCCACGCCGGCAATCAAGGCTTCCAGCTCTTTGTCTGTCATATACCGGTACTCCCCACCCATGCGGTTTCCTTCACTCATGCGCTCCTCTCCTTTCCATACAGCTTCCGCAGCATATCCCTCGCCCTGTAAATCTGGGTCTGCACCGTCTTGATATTCTCACCGCGCTCCCTGGCGATCTCATCCGCTTTCTTTTCCTCACAGTAAACCGCTTCCGCAATTTCATTATAAGGCGGCCTTAGCTGCCTGCAATATCCAAGCAGCCGTTCCCTCACCTCTTCCTCCAGGCAGATTTCTTCCGGCGATCCCCGATCCTCCACCTGCTGTTCAAAGAAAATATCCTCTGTAGGCACTGCCCTCCTGCCCGAGCTGCGCAGGTAATCAATCCCCTTATTAGTAGCAATCCGGCACAGCCACGCTTTCTCATTCGCCCCTTCGAAGGTATCCAGATTTTTAAATGCGGATAAAAAAGTCTCCTGTGCCAAATCCTCCGCGGCAAAATAATCGCCGACTACCTTATAGCATACAGAAAAAACAAGGTTCTGATAGGTGTCAACCATCCTTGACAGCCGTTCTTCTTTCGTCCACTTTCTATCCTGTACCGTGCCCATACAAATTAACACCCCACCCCTCTCTTTTTTTCTCTACATCCTATATAACGCAGGCCGTGGATGATAATCTTCAAGAAAATGAAAAAAAGTACAAGGCACCTTTATCCATGCACCTGATTTCCCTGCAAACGTTGGTTTTACGCAATGTCAATAACTTAAGCTTTTCGGGTTGTCCGATTGCACGGACAAAAAACCTCAACGCAGTAAGAATCGAGCAGGTGATACCCCTCATGCGCCGCCTTAGCGGCATACTTCCTCTGCATGAGGCTGTGCAATCGAGTAGGGGAGGCTTTTCCCCCTACTCGCGCGCCGGGCACCCGTCAGCTCTTGCTGACATTTTCCTTTGGGTGCCCGTGTGCATAAAAATTGGAACAGGCATATGAAATCCCGCTCCAATCTCCAATCCAGTATTACCCAAAACAACATCCTGTTTTCTAATATTTCATCAAAAATTCCCGATAATCCTTATAAGTAACCGTCACATAGCCTTCCCCGTAATTTAACCCAATCTCCATCCCCAAAGGAGTAAAAAATATAATACCGGTGCTTCCGCTCGTCAGATAATATGCCACCTCCTGATCCGTCAGGTATTCCAGGGCGCCTACATCCCCGTTCTGCTCCCTGCTTCTTGTACGGAAATCAATGGCGAACTCATCGTCCACATCCAAAATACCGCTGTTATCCAGGATAACGCCGTTTTCGATATCAATATTAACACAGTACAGGCCGCTGTCCACCCAATAATCCGTATATATATTTTCCGCAAAAACCACGCTCATCACTTCTTCATCCATATAAGTGACATACCCTTCGGAATAAACCCCAAATACTTCATCTTCGAGCATATATTTGGAATACTCATCATAATACTCCTGGAAGTAATCAATCTCGCCCGCAATCACCTCATTCAGCAAATCAATATTCGGGACATCGCCCACTATCACCGGATAATCCACGGCAATCATAACCGTATCGCTGTTCCCGTCATATTCATAATACCCCCATTCCACGGAATAAGACAAATCCGTCCGCACCGCATCCTTTACTTCACCGTAATATTCCCCTTCCGCCTTCTCCTCCGGAACCGCATCCCCCCATTCCTGGCCGGGAGCCGCATCCCTCACCCCTTCCTGTGACGGCAATAACGATGCATCCGCCTCTTCGTAGGGCAGAACCTCCCCGCCGCTCCCATTTGACGACGGCTTTCCGGAAACTACAACACATATAAGGAAAAACAACACTGCCAGAAAAGAAAGGAAAAGCATCCCCATTCCTACTACCGCAACAACACAAAGCAGCAGGCGGTCCGAATACCAATGCGATTTTTCCTCCGGCCTTAAATTCCCCTGGCAAAACCTGCATCCGTACAGGCCGTGCCCTTCCCGGCCCTCCCGCACATTTCCGCAAAAGCCGGAACCATTATCCCCGCTGCCATAACCGCCCCTGCTGCTATGGCAACGGTTATCGTTATATGGTTCCCTGCTATAACCGTTACCATTATAGTTCATGTCATGATAATCACTATAGTAATCACAATCAGCATAATAAATGCTATTAGAATAGCTGCTGCCATTACAGCCGGCATAACGATAACGGTTATCAACGCAATCATCACCGCGGCGTCCGTTTCCATCTCCAGGCCGCCCCTTCCCGGCATTGTCATAATAACCGTCCCCGCAGTCCAAAATCAAAGGCATCCCGGTAATCCCTGCAGCCTGTCCGCGACAATCCCCATGCATCCGGCCTGCGCCGCCTGCCGGAGGATAACTCCCATCCAACTGCCCGCCGCAGCCCGGCAGGCATTGCCCGTAAAATTCCCGCTGCCCCTGCACAGACCCCATGCCTTCCATGCCTGCAGCATCCCGATATACCGCATCTTTCCCGGAATCCATACCCTGGCTGCTGAAAATTCCTCCCCGGAATCCGTCCGTATCCTGCCCCGTTTTATCCATACTCCATCCTCCATGGGATCAAAAAATATCCGCTGAAATACCCATCCTAAACCATTACAATTTCTTGCCGAAAGTCACTTCACTGTAATATTCCAAAATACACTGCCGCATGAGAATCAATGCCGAGGACACTGCCGTTTCCCTTATTTTCGCCCGGTTCCCGCTGAAATTATATTTCTTCACCTTTATTTTCCCACAGACACTGCACGCAATATATACCAGCCCTACCGGCTTTTCTTCCGTCCCGCCGTCCGGCCCCGCGATCCCTGTCACTGCCACGGAAACCTCCGCACGGGAAACAAGCGCAGCCCCTTTGGCCATCTCCCGCGCCACCTCTTCGCTGACTGCCCCCTTTTTCTCTAACGAACCTTTTTTCACATTGAGCATCCTGCGCTTTGCCTTATTGGAGTAAGTCACATACCCCGACTTATACACATCCGAAACACCGGGGACATTGATAAGACGTGCCGCCAGCATCCCCCCGGTACAGGATTCCGCCGTGCTTACCGTCAGTTTATTAGCCGCCAGCAGATCCACCACAGCCTTTTCCAGCGTGATGTCCGCATCCGTTGTATACACATGGTTCTCAAACCGGCTCTTTAATTCCTTCACCACCGGCTTTACCAGCTTCTTTGCTTCCTTTTCATCCGCCGCTTTCGCAGTCACCCGGAAATGTACTTCACAATTTTTCGCATAAGGGGCAATGGTCGGGTTTGTCTGTTTCTCAATCAAATCCTTCACCATAGTTTCCGCCTTGCTCTCCCCTACCCCGCATATTTTTACGGTCTGGGAAAAAATTGTAGCGTTTTTCTTCGACAGATAAGGCATAATACTCTTCTCAAACATCGGAATCAGTTCATTGGGTGGCCCGGGCAGCAGGATCACCTTCTTCCCGTCCTCCTCCATAATCACGCCCGGCGCCGTACCGTTTTCATTCTCCACTGCCATTGCGCCCTTCGGTATCATCGCCTGCTTCCAGTTATTCTCCGTAGCCTCCATATTCCTCTTCTTGAAAAAATCTTCAATACGCTTCCGGGACGGCTCGTGCATATGCAGCTTCTTCCCCAGCACTTTCGCCGCCGCTTCCTTCGTCAGGTCATCCTCCGTAGGCCCGAGCCCGCCTGACAGAATCACCACATCCGACCGCCCCAGCGCGGTCTTCAAAACTTCCGTCAGCCTCTCTTCATTATCCCCCACCACACTCTGGTAGTAACAGGACAAACCTAAATCCGCACATTTCTCTGCCAGAAATGCCGCATTCGTATTCACAATATTCCCCAATAATAATTCCGTGCCTACACTAATCAATTCCACAGTCATCCGATCAGCCCTCTCTCATCACACTTTTGTTTTTCACCAGATAATCCACTAAAGAAACCACTGTCAAAGCCAAAGCCAGCCACATCACGATTTCCGTAAGCAGCCTCAGCGGTTCCAGATCCGCTATCATCAGGCATATCATAATCATCTGGAAGGTTGTTTTGAATTTCCCCCAATAACTTGCCGCAATAACCACCCCGTTATCCGACGCAATCAGGCGGAACCCGCTGATGATAAACTCCCTCGCTATAATAACAATCACAATCCAGGAAGGGATCCTTCTCAGATCCACCAGGCAGATCAACGCCGAGCAGACCAGCAGCTTATCCGCCAGAGGATCCATAAATTTCCCGAAATTCGTCACCAGATTGTATTTCCGCGCGATATGCCCATCCAGCATGTCTGTCAGGCTTGCCACGATAAATAGAGCAAGCGCTATCCACTTATCCGCGCTCCCCGCAACAGGCAGCAGCATAAACACTACAAAAAACGGAATCATAACCACCCGGAGGATGGTCAGTTTATTCGGTAAATTCATCGCATATCTCTCCTATCAAATCATATTCATAAGAACCTGTTACCCGCACCTTCACGAAATCCCCGCTCATCAGCTCCCTGTCCGTCCGGATGAAAAGATAACCGTCCACCTCCGGCGCATCCTTGTAAGTGCGCGCCGCGTAGGCATCTTCGTCTGCAAGCTTGCCTTCTATCATAGCATAAAGCTCCCTTCCAACCATCCTCTCCGCCATTTCATAGGCAATTTCCTGCTGCAGTTCCATCACCTCATCCCGCCGGCTCTCCTTCACGTCCTCCGCAATCTGCCCTTCCATCTCCGCCGCCGGGGTGTCCTCTTCCTGGGAATAAGTAAAAACACCCAGCCGGTCAAATTCCATCTCTTCCACAAAATCCATCAGCGCTTCATGGTCTTCCCGCGTCTCCCCCGGAAAACCGCTGATAAATGTTGTCCTCAGGCAGATATCCGGGATTTCCCTGCGCAGCTTTGCCACCATGGCACGTATTTCCCTGCTGTCCGTCCTCCTGCCCATCCGCTTCAGCACGGCATCCGACCCATGCTGGACGGGGATATCCAGATAATGGCAGATCTTTTTTTCCTCTTTTATCACCCGGATCAGTTCATCCGTAATTTCCTCCGGATAACAGTAAAGAAGCCGGATCCAGTATAGCTGCGGTATCCCGCACAGCCGCCGCAGCAATTCCGGAAGCTTCTTTTCCCCGTACAAATCCACACCATACAGAGTCGTTTCCTGTGCCACCAGTATCAATTCTTTCACGCCGCCTTCCGCCAGACGCCCTGCCTCCGCCACAAGATCTTCCACGGGCACGCTGCGGTACTTCCCGCGCACCTTCGGTATGATACAGTAAGTACAGTGCTTATCGCACCCCTCCGCAATCTTTAAGTAACCGTAATGCCCTCCCGTCGTTGTAAGCCGCTTCCGGTTCCCCGCTAACGGCTGATCTAAAGGCGCTATCCATTTCCCTGCCTTCCCGGCCAGTACCGCTTCCACCGCCGCCGCAACGGCATCCACCGCCGCCGTACCGACGATTGCGTCCACTTCCTCTATTTCCTTGCGGATTTCCTCCTGGTAACGCTGTGCCAGGCAGCCCGCCACGATAAGCGCCTTCACCTGCCCGGATTTCCTCAATTCCGCCATTTCCAATAGCGCCTGAATGCTCTCTTCCTTTGCATCATTAATAAAACAGCAGGTATTCACCACCACAATCTCTGCTTCCGTCTCGTCATCCGTAAAAGTATATCCCTTCTGCGCCAGCTTCCCCAGCATCACTTCCGAATCCACCAGATTCTTATCGCATCCCAGCGATACCAATAACAGCTTCATACCAACCTCCAGGCCGCCCCAAAACAGCCATGAAAACAATATGCCCGCAAATCTACGGGCATGTCATTTCCCGGCTGCCCTTCTACGGTTCACGGGTCACACCTCTTCCCGTATTCCGGAACAGCAGCCTTATCCTACCTATATTCTTCGTCCTCTTCCTCTAAAAAAGCCTTATCCCCTATATCACCGGATTCTGCCTCTCCAGCGGCACCAATACCGTCCTCCGCTTCATCCTCTGCAAAAGCAGGTTCCCCGTCTCCGCCTTCCTCCGTGAAAGCAGGGTCACTGTCCTCTTCCCCATCCATGAAAGCAGGATCACTGTCTTCTTCCTCATCCGTGAAAGCAGCATCACTGTCTTCTTCCTCATCCATGGAAACAGGGTGGCCGCCCTCTTCCTTCGCTTCGTCTTTTTCCGGGGCATACGATCCCATCGCCGCTTCTACCCGCGCAAAGCGCTCCCTCATCTCCTCCATCTGTTTCCTCTGCTGCTCGGCCTCTTCCTCGCTCAGAATCCGTATCTTTGACTGGTTCAGTTCCTCTATTGCGACAGACAGCGGTTTCTTCCCTGCTGCCTTCACCATCGGCTCATCACCGGCAATGATCTGCCTTGCCCGCTTGGAAGTCGCCATAACAATAGAATACCTGCTGTTTACTACCGGCGCTTCCCCCGGCTCAACCTCACTGTTTACTACTTTCATTAAATCTGAATAAGATGGATGTAACATTACTTTTCTCCTTTCACCAGAACGTCCAGTTCCTGCCTTATATTCCCGATAAACCCTTCATTCCGGAAAGGTGCATGGTGCGCTGCCACTACTATGGAATGAAGCTCCCCGGCACACTTTCCCAAATCGTCATTAATCACAATATAATCATAACTTTCTATCCCCCTGGCTTCCTCCACGGCCCGTTCCAGACGTTTCCGGATCACCTCCTCCGTCTCCGTCCCCCTGCCGACCAGGCGCCGCCTTAATTCCTCCGCCGAAGGCGGCATCACAAACAGCAGCAGCGCCGTAGGGAATTTCTCCTTCACTTTCAGCGCCCCCTGTATCTCTATTTCCAGAATGACATCCTTCCCTGCCGCAAGCTGCTCCTCCACATATTCCCTCGGCGTCCCGTAATAATTATCGCAGTAGCAGGCATATTCCACCAGGCCGTCCTGCCCGATCTTTTCCTCAAACGCTTCCTTTGACACGAAAAAATAATCCCTGCCGTCTTCCTCCCCTTCCCTGGGGAGCCTCGTCGTCATTGAAACAGACAAGGCATAATTATCATAAGCCTGTATCATCCTCTTCATCAGCGTGCCCTTGCCCGCCCCTGAAAAACCCGAAACCACCACTAATATCCCTTTATGCTTCATCGGTATCTCCACTTTCCGCCTGTGCCCTGTTCGCAATCGTCTCGGGCAGCAGCGCCGACAGCACCAACTGTCCGTTCTCCATAACAAGCACCGCTTTCGTCCTCCTGCCCTGCGTGGCATCAATCGCCTGGCCCGCTTCCTTCGCATTCTGCACCATACGCTTCACCGGCGCCGAATCCGGACTCACGATCGCTATTATTTTCCCTGTATTGACAATATTGCCAAAACCAATATGAATTAACCTGCTCATATAACCAACCTTATCCGCCCTGCACCACTATCCCGCTTTTTATTCTATATTTTGTATCTGCTCCCGCACCTTCTCTATTTCTGTCTTCAATTCGATGGCCCGGCCTGAAATCTCTATATCATTTGCCTTCGATAATATGGTATTCGCCTCCCGGTTCATCTCCTGGGCTATGAAATCCAGCTTCCTCCCTATACTGCCGCCCTCCGTCAGCGCCTGCTTCGTTGCCTCGATATGGCTGCGCAGCCGCACCAGTTCCTCATCCACACAAACCTTGTCGGCAAACAGCGTTACCTCCATCATCAGCCTGCCCTCATCTATCTGCGCATCCTCTAACAATTCACGCACCCGCTCTGTCAGCTTCTTTTTATACTCTTCAATCAACTGCGGCGAACGCTCCGTGATATAATCCGTATGCTCCAGCATAGTATCCAGCTTGGCAAGCAGGTCTGCCCGCAGGCTTTCCCCTTCCCGTATCCTCGTCTCCACAAATTTCTCCGCCGCGCCGTTCACTGCCCTGCCCAGGACCTTCCAGATCCCTTCCTCATCTATCGTCTGCTCCTCCATGGACAGCACTTCAGGATACCTGGACAGCTTACTGACCGTGATATCATCCTCCAGCCCGAATTCCTCCGCCATCTCCTTTAAATACCCCATATACTCTGCGGCAATATCCCTGTTGTATTTGATGCAGACATTATTTTCCGTAAAATCCTCATAAGAAATAAATACATCCACTTTCCCCCTCTGGATATACTGCTTCAGCTCCGCCCGTATCGCCGCCTCAAAAAAATAAAGTTTTTTCGGCATCTTAATACTCACATCCAGATACCGGTGGTTTACCGACTTCATCTCTACCGTAACCTTACGCTCCGCTTCCGATACCTCAAATCTGCCGAAGCCTGTCATACTCTTGATCATTATCTTCTGCCCTTTCCATGATCTGACATGTCTACATATCCTTTCTTATTATAAAGTACCATTTTAAATGCGTCAAGCCGTATCATTTCCATATTGTTGGCCTTTTTTGCTTTTTTGTAACAAAAATAAACCTGCGGCTGGTTTGCCTCAGGTTATTATGCATCTGTGGTTCGGATAGTAAGATAATCTTCGGTTATCCAATAAAAATAAAGACCTTTCAAAGAGTGATTTCCTTGAAAAGCCTTTATTTGTGGTCTTTCAAAGCTGCTAACCAGAATCGAACTGGTGGCCTCAACACTGCCAATAAGCAATAACACTTTATCTGTGTTATCATGGTTTTGCCTGATGTTGCGTAAAACGCTGTATTTTAGCGGAGTTCTTTTAACAGTTCTTCGTGCTTTTTCATTGTTCGCTGTAACTTTACTAACAAGATTCTAACAAAAAGCCAACAACACGCCAACCCTACATTTTAGGAATATGCCGTCTTAATCATCATAATGTCCTCTGCATGATATAATTTTGATATTCTGCAATTCATCAATATCGTATACTAATCGATTCTTTTCATCAATCCGTCTGGAATATCCGGGGCGGTGCTTCAATAGTTCAGGTTTGCCAATGCCCTGCATTGCCCCGTTTCGTTTGATATCTTCTAACAGATTATTGATTCGCTTAACAGTTTTTCTGTCTTCAAACTGCCAATATACATAATCAGAAAATCCTTTATCTGTAAAAGTTAAATCATTCATTTGTCTGCCCCTGCTGTTTCAACCAATTTAATACTTTTTGTGTAGGTTTCCAATCATCAGATTCCATTGCCCGCAATTCTTCCATGCTGAAAGATATGGTTTTACCTTGTTCCAGCTGGGCAAAACTATGATCTAATTTTTTTAGATATTCCTCATTCCTTTTTGCCTTTGCCATTTCGTTATACTCTTTTTCAGATATAATTACTACATTTTCATTTTTAGGCCGTGACACAACAAGCGTTTCGCCGCTTATTACTTTATTGCACCATTCTTTAAAATTATCACGCACATCCATGCTCTTTACTGCTAACATAGTATCACCTCATAATTTCGTATGGTTTTTCGTACTTTTATTATATATAGTTATTATGCGTCTGTCAAATTATTTTGTGTTGGAAATATCCCCTTGAAATTCAATGATTGACACCCCTTTAGTAGAATAGTATAGATAGTAGATAGAGAAGAACCATTGGTTCGGTTAGTAAGATAATCTTCGGTTATCCAATAAAAATAAAGACATTTCAAAGAATAATTTCCTTAAAAAGCCTTTATTTGTGATCTTTCAAAGCTGCTAACCAGAATCGAACTGGTGACCTCAACACTACCAATGTTGCGCACTACCGACTGTGCTATAGCAGCTTATCCGGTAAACTATGAAGCTGCCCTGTATACGGGGCAATCTCAACAAAAAGTATAATATCACACTTCTCCCCATTTGGCAAGAAGAAAATTGTCAGTTTTCAAAAATTAAGTGCCCGGACGCTGTTTCTTCCCCTCTTTTTTCTCATCTCCTGCCACCTCGCAGAAACTGTCGACCATCTTCTCAATCAAAAGCCTTTTCACATAAGCATCAAAACTAAGCATGCAGATAAAAGAAAAGAGCTGCAGCATCTCCCTGCTTTCCTCCGGCGCATCCTGGAAAGTTTCCTTCGACTGCCCATACTTGCGCACCACATCCTCCTTGAGCAAATCCACATGCAGTTTCTCCAGGCCGAAAACTTCCGTATAAATATCCCCTAAATTAAAACCCTCTTTCTGGAAAAACTTGTCCGTCACAGGTTTTAACAATGCCTGTATGTCATTGATTGTCAGAATCCCCTTGTAATAATAAATGAAAATCAACAGCACCACATGCTCCCTGGAATACTTCTTCTTTAACGGAGGCGGAAGGAGATTATTCTTCGCATAATTATTGATCATCGTCTTGGTCAGGATCTTATCCTCTTCCGGATGCCTCAGCGTATTGCGGAGTTCCTTCTCCATAAAGGTTGTCACCTGATCCATATACAAATCAATATTCGGGATATCATCCAGTTTAATATACCCAATCCTTCCCAGGCTCTCCAGGATACTATTTAATAAATCGTCCTTATCTATCGTCATATCAACACCTCTGTACTTTATTATATAGTATCCAAAACCACATAGCAAGCACTTTCTTTTATTTATTACAGTTTTGCCAATAGTTACAGTTCACTCCCAATGTCATTGACTTAAGGTTTTCGGCAAAACTCAAAAGTTTATGTTAACCAAAAACCAGGAGCCTGCTTTGCTTTCGGAGGGACACATCCTGTCTTTTTGCATCGTTTTGGATGGAGGTTTTACTTAACAGAAGATCG
>CANDKY010000116.1 GCA_947385425.1 uncultured Lachnospiraceae bacterium
TCATTTGGCAAAGCATATATGCTTTTAATCTCCCACAAATTGTGACGCACATCTGCCGGAAAGCATTTTTCAAACACGCTCTAGCCGTATAAACCACTACCTCCGCAGCGAAAAACTGCCGACCAGCCGCTGCAGCCTATCCGCCTGCTCTGACAGCCCTTTGCTGGAAACCGCGCTTTCTTCCGCTGCCGCGGTATTGGACTGCACGACGCTGGAAATCTGGCCAAGGGCCTCCGACACCTGGCTGATGGCCCCTGTCTGCCGCCCTATTGCCTCCGACACACCGTTCATCTGCTCTGCAATCCGGACAGATTCGGCTACGATATTTGTCACCGATTCCGTCACCTTTTTCACCACCTCATTTCCGCCGTTTGCCGCTTCGGTCGAACTCTTAATCAGCTCCATCGTGGCTTTTGCCGCCGCATCGGATCTGGACGCAAGCTCACGTATTTCCCCTGCGACTACCGCAAACCCCCTGCCGGCCTCTCCCGCCCTCGATGCTTCTACGGAAGCATTCAGCGCCAGAAGGTTCGTCTGCATGGCAATAGCCCCTATCGTATCAATAATATGGCTGATCTCGCCGGCAGACGACATAATCAGATTCATCGCCTCATTCAGGCTCTCAATATATCTGCCGCTTTCCTGGAGCTGATCCCCGGCATGATCTACCATCTCTTTCGCCTCCCTGGCAAATCCGTCTGTCCTTTCCGCGTCACGCTCCATATCCGACATGGTCACGGAAAGCTGTTCTACCGCGCCGGACTGTTCCACCGCCCCCTGGGACAGAGTGGAACTGCTGGCGGCCATTTGCCCTGCATTTGCGGAAACATCCATCGCCGTTTCCACGATACCGCCCATAGTACGGTTCAGTTTTTCATTAATAATCCGAAGATAATTCTGCAAACTGCCGAAATCACCCGGATAATCCGCGTGTTCCGCATCCTTCGTCAAATCCCCGTCCGCAATCGCACCGAGCACCATACCGATTTCATCCACAATCGCCCGGAAATTCTCTATCAGGCTCTCTATGGACTCCGCCAATATATGTACCTCATCTTTACTCCTCACCTGCGGCGCCGGGCTCTTCAGATCACCTTGCGCCAGCGCACGCAGACGGTTGGCACACCGCACAATCGGCCTTGCAATCGAAAGGCTGAGTATTACTGCAATCGCAATAACAACAACACACAATACAGCGGCGATCGCAATCTGCCTGTTCGTCCTGACATACGCATCGTGCATAAATTCATCTTCATCCATTGTCACCGCAACGCTCCAGCCATCCGTTCCGGGAATCGGGGTATATCCCTGGATATTGTTGGAATTGTCCTCTTCATAAGTGTAAAATGCAATGCCGGTTTCGCCCGCCAACATTTTCTTCTCTACCTCAGCCAATGTCTGCAAATCCTGATTACCCGGGTTCTCCTCCGCTTCTTTTATGATATTTTCCTGTTCCAACACCGCCTGTTTATTCCCGCAGGCAATGGTCACACCGTTTTTATCCAATATATAAGACTCTCCGTCTTCGCCTATCTGGATTTTCTCCACGATAGACTGCAAAATATCCGTATCGCACTGAAAATAAAGTACGCCATATATGGTATCCCCTTCCCTGATCGGCGCGGAAACGACTAAAAACATGTCATCCCCAACCATATAGGGAGAAGACATATAATGATTCCCCTTCATTGCCTCCCGGAAAAAAGGTTCGCCGGAAACATCCGCGTCATGGACCGCATCATAGCCCTCCGCATCCGCCATACCGCCAAACCGCATATAATATTCTTCCACTTTCGACTGGATAAATTCCTGCTTCTGCGCCGGCGAAGCTTCCGGATCGCAAAGCGCCGGATTTAACGCCATCTCCGCAACGATAAGCGTATAAGTCGATATCATATTCTGCGCCGCGGCTGCCGCCAGTTCCGTTGTTTCCGCTAAGGTCTTTTCAATTGCGGATATCGTGGATCTGCGGACAGTCGTTACGCTCTGCAGGCTGTTAATTATGGAAACACCCAATGTCGCCGCCACAACCATAAGCATAATCTTCGTTTGTATCTTCTTCATTTTTCCTTCATGCCCTTTCTACACTTTGTTTTCGTTTCCTAAATACAAATCCCCTGTCATTTCCCTACTCCATTATTTTACCTATAGCCGGAAGAAATTTCAAGGCTTGCTTTCCGGAAATCAGGGTTTTTCAGGAAGCTTCAAATATGCAGGGAAAATAGCCGCAGCCTCCCGAAAATCTTGTAAAATCATTGCAGATAGCATATAATAGTAGACACGATATTCCAACCCATACCATACGGAAAGGAGGATTACCATGGCCCTATGCCTGAATACCCAAACGCCGTACCTGGATTTCCATATGCTGGCCCGCGATCGGTTCTTCGTAGATAAATCCGGTATGATTGAACGGATCAATGATCGGATCAACATCAAGAACAGATATATCTGCATCACAAAACCGCGCCGCTTTGGGAAAACTTCCATCCTCAATATGCTCGGGGCATACTATGGCAGGGCATACGATTCCTCAGGATTATTTTCCGGCCTGTCCATAAGCCAATGCAAAACTTATAAGGCACATCTGAACCGATACAATGTCATCAGCCTGTGCCTGAACCATCTGCCTGACAAGGGAAAAACCTATGAGGATTATATCGGGCTTATCCTCGATTCCCTGGAAAATGACTTGAGGGAAGCATATCCCACACTGTCCGGCAGAAAGTTCGGCAGTATTGCCGATATGCTTTCTGCCACGGGCGATCAGTTCCTTTTTTTCATTGATGAATGAGATTACCTCTTCAGCCATGATCTGTTCCCCGGACACCACGATGATTTTCTGGAATTTCTCCGCAACCTGCTGAAAGATAAGCCTTATGCTGCACTTACCTATATGACCGGCGTTTTGCCGATTAAAAAATACAGCGCCGGTTCCGCCCTAAATATGTTCAAAGAATACACTATGCTCAAGGATCCGTCCTTTGAACAATACTTCGGCTTTACGGAACACGAAACAAAGGCTCTATGTGAAAAACAGCAGGCATTGTCCATGGATGAAATCCGTGACTGGTATAACGGCTATCAGGCCAGGGACGGCTCACAGCTCTATAACCCAAGATCCGTAGTATGCGCCCTGGAAGATGGTGTCTGCCAAAGCTACTGGACGAGGACGGGCAAAATGGACGAAGTCCTGTTTTTCCTGAAATATAACATAAGCGAGGTGCGCAATGATGTGATCCAAATGGTAAATGACACGCCTGTCAGAATTAATATTGAGGAAGAATATTCCGCCGGGCAGAACCCGCCTGAGAACAAAATGGAAATTTACTCTGCCATGATCGTCTACGGTTTGTTATCATACCATGACGGATACCTGAAAATACCAAACAGGGAACTGATGCTGGAATTCCAAAAAGCTTTAAAGGATGATGAATTCGGGTATGTCGCCGAACTTGTCCGCAATTCCGATGAGATACTGTATGCAACCCTGAATAAAGACGGAGATACAGTAGGATCTTAGGAACTGTCACGAAATAACTTGTATATCTTGCGCAGAATTTTTCTTCGAGAGTGCGGGACAAAAATCAGGCGCATAGTGGGCTATGTAACTGATTTTTGTTCCGTGCTATCGGAGAAAAAGGCAAGTAAGATGTACAAGTTATTTCGTGACAGTTCCTTACCTCCACAATATCCACAACAGTGAGCTGCCGCTTCTAAAATATAATGATGAAAACAGTTTATCCTGTGTGATAACGCTTGCCTACCTTTCCGCCAGAAATAAATATCGGATAGAGCGGGAAGAAAAAAGCGGGAAAGGCTTTGCAGATTTTATCTTTCACCCAAAGCGGAAAAATATGCCCGGCAGCAAATCCGTCCGGAAAACAGTTGGAAATGTCTTATTTTTACAGTTGGATTTCCTCCGCCCCATTCACGCCAGATACAAAATCACCTTAAACAAATCCCCATCCACCATAACATCCATCTTCCCGCCCTGTATTTCCACGAAGCTCTTGGCAATCGCCAGCCCCAGCCCGCTGCCTTCCGTATTCCTGGAACTGTCTCCCCGCACAAACCGCTCCGTCAGTTCTGCCGGCTCCACATGCAGCTCCATGGCCGACATATTTTTCAGTTCAATCCGCACCCCTTTCTCCCCCTGCGCCAAATCCACATATACCCGTGTCCCTGTCATGGCATATTTGATAATATTCGTGTACAGGTTTTCAAAAATACGGTATGTCTTCTGGCTGTCCAGCTTTAAAACCACCTTTTCCTGCGGCATACGGAACCGGAAAACAAGGTTTGCCTCCTCCACCTGATCCTCATATTCCAGATATACCTGCCGCATAAGATTACAGATATCCACATCCACCAGGTTTACTGTCACATTCCGGCTGTTTGCCTTGCTCACCTCAAACAAATCTTCAATCAAAGTTTTCAGGCGCAGCGATTTTTTCTCCAATACTTTAAGATACTCCTCCCTCTGCCCTTTGGTAATATTTTCCTCCTTTAACAAGTCTATATAAGTGGTAATTGCCGTCAGCGGCGTTTTCAGGTCATGGGATACATTGGTAATCAGCTCTGTTTTCAGCCGCTGGCTCTTCACCTCCTCATCCACTGCCCTGCGGAATCCCTCCTGTATCCGGTAAAGCTCCTCTTTATAAGATTCAAATATCCCCAAGTCCTCATCGAACACAGTATGCAGGTTGCCTTCCGCAATGGAATTGGTAGCCTCCAGCATTTTCCTGTACTGCATCTGGATGAGGTTGACATACTTTTTCAGGACAAAATACAACACAAACGAATAAAGTACCAATGCGGTCCATCCGAACACCCACATACTGCACATCACCCCTACCAGCAGGAAATTGACAAGAACCACCTTACGCACTGTATTATTTGCCGCCTTCCCCAAATCCACATGCAAAACCTCGTGTTTAAACTGATCATAACGTTTCCTGATCTGGCCCCATACCCGCCCGGCCAGTTTCACGGCAATGCTTCTCTCCTGCAAATATCCCTTTACCCCAAGAACCCATACGCCGCCAAAAGAATTAACGATATAAGCCCAGCCGCCGAACAGCAAAACCAGGATAACAAAGTTTATCAGAAACGTAAGCATTTTGTAATAATCCGCAGGCACAAAAGAAAGATTTCCTGCGTACATCTCTGCCATTTTCCCGGTGCAGGCCTGCTCTACAAGCCAGACCAGCCATTCCCCGAAACCGGCAAACCAGACCGGGACTGCCATAATACCGATTTCCAGCGGGACTGCAGCCGCTTTCGGCCGATGGAGGCCATACCACCTAAAGCGCATCAGGACAAACAAAACCAGTGCCATCGCCGTCAACATCAGGGAAAAAACCTCCTGTACGCCGCTCTGGTAATAGACATACCACTCATTCCACCCGCTGTTAAAAAAACCGCTTTCCATCATCGTCTGCTTCTGCCCCTCTGTCATGGCATAAATAAAAGTCACATCATGCGGCGTCCCTAACCGGTAATGCACTGTTTTGACACAGCTGTCCGCCGAACTGTATCCGCTGACCGTCCCTTCCAGGCCGTAATAACAGGAACTGTTGTTCTTCACCCACTGCTCCGTAAGTTTATTCTTCATCACATTCTGCACTTTTTTGAGCAGCTCATCCGAATTCTCGTCTTTCACCGATACCTTATCCAGATTACCCACGCTGTCAAAGCTCAGCATCACATAATACGCATACCCCTCCTTTACCTGTTCCGCCGCTGTACGTCCCCCGGCTCCAGACCCGGAAGAAATCCCTGCCTCCCCTCTGTTTCCGGTTCCGGCAGAAATCCCTGTTTCCCCGCTGTTTCCAATTCCGGCAGAAATCCCCGCCTCCCCTCTGTTTCCGCTCCCGGCATAAATCCCTGTTTCGCCACTGTTTCTGTCCCCGGCAAGAACCCCTGTCTCCCCGCTGTTTCCTATTCCGGCATTACCCCCGTCCCCCCAGGTATCCCCCCATCCTGCAATAGCCTCTATGCCGCGCTCCGTATTTTTGATCAATTCGCCCGTCTTATTATCTATCACACAATAATCCATCAACTGCGCCGTCTCAGCCAGCACGTTGCCCTGGGACTCATGCAGGTTACTGTTGATCTGCTCCCGGATATTTCCCATAAAGGAATCAATATCCTCATTGACGTAATTCTCGGAAGCCTCTGTGCCCCAATCTCTTCCCTCCACATACTCCCCCGCACTGCCATACTCCCCTGTCACTGCCATATCCACATACAGATCCGAATAACTGTAAGCATTCTGCTCTACCTTTTCCACAATATCCTTGTAAAAAACATAATTGCTCACATTCAGCCTTGTCAGGAAATTCTCATCCTGCAGCCCGTCCTGGCGGAATACCTGCGCATTCCTCCGGAAAACAGGATACATAGCCAGAAAAATCAACGCAGACAAAACCGTGAGCAATGCCGCTGCAAGCAGGCCCGTCTTTATGCCCGCGCCTGGCCTCCTGTCCTCTTCCCTGCCACCTTCCCCTTTCATGACGTCTTCCCCGCCGCCGTTCCCCGTCCCGGCATAATCTCCCCCGCCGGTTGCCGGGTTTCCCGCATCACTGCTTTTCAATTTTATATCCAACGCCCCACACCACCTTTAAGTATTTCGGCTCTTTAGGATTGACTTCTATTTTCTCCCTGATTTTGCGGATGTGTACCATAATGGTATCAGTATTGACTGCCTGCTCATTCCAGACCCTCTCGTAAATTTCATCGGCACTGAATACCCTGCCCGGATTTTTCATCAGGAGCATGAGTATCTTAAATTCCAAAGGCGTCATTTTCACCGGCCTGCCGTCCACACTGACCTCCACGGTTTCTTCGTTCAGCTCCAGGCCTCCGATGACATACACCTTATCATTTTCCTGCGCCCCGCCCAAAGCCTGCAGATATTTCCCATACCGGCGCAAATGGGAATTTACCCTCGCCAGCAGTTCCATCGTCGTGAACGGCTTTGTCACATAATCATCCGCCCCCATATTCAGCCCCATGATTTTATCCACTTCCTCAGACTTCGCGGAAAGCATGATTACAGGAAAATCATACCCCTTCTCGCGCACCTTCATCATCATGGTAATGCCGTCCATCCGCGGCATCATAATATCCACAATGGCAAGATGGATTTCTTCCTCTTCCACCTTCCGGAGCCCTTCGAAACCATCCGCCGCCTGTGAAACCACATATCCCTGGTTCCTCAGATAAATTTCGATACCGTCCCTGATATCCTTGTCATCCTCAACAATCAAAATATGATATGCTTCCATCCCAAACTCCTTCCACTCTTCCCTTCCGCTTTCTGCTATAAACCCAGGGAATCCCCATGCCCCAATATGTAAAGAAACACTTTTTCACACAGTTCCTTATTTCCTGCTGACGCAAGTATACCATATTTCAGGAAGTAAAATATCCAACCCCTTCCGATAGCCCTATACTATCTGTAAAAGCTAAACAGGCAATGCATCTAAATCCAAAGAATTTCTTAAGAAACAGCGCTGTAATTCTAAAACTCCCGCCCGTACATATTCAGTCAGCAATCAGCACATCCAGCATCTTCATCAGATTCCGGCGTTCCCCCGCGCTCCCATGGCCCTCGCCGACTTCCTCCTCCCCCTTACTGATGCCTAATATGCCGCCGCCAAAACCAAGCAAAAAATCCATTCCTACCGGAAGCTTCCGTTCCATCCCGGCCAGCCACCCATCCTCCATCCAATCCCTGCTCCCTGCCGCCGAAGCCAGGATAAGAAGATAGCAGTTTTTCAGCAAAAAAGCCTTAAACCCCTGCTTACACGTATCACAGGATTCAAACAGCTCCCTCGTAAAATGCAGCAGTTTATTCACCTTCCGCACCGCCTCCCCCTGCGTCCCGCATATGGAAAACACCGTAGGGTTCCCCTCCCTTTTATCCTGCACAATATCCTGCAAATCATCGCAAAGCTGCAGCAGAAAACCAAACCCATAATAAAAATACATATCCCTCTCCGAAAACGGCACGTCAACAAAATACCGGTCCATCAGCACGGAAACACCGCCTTTATAAACGGAAACTCCCAGAATATCATCTTCCGCCGGCCGGTCTGCCAGCCCCTTTTTCCACCTCTCCTCCTGCCGCAGGCTGCCCTCCTGCGCCTCCAGCATAAGCAGCAATCCCCCGTACACCTCATGAGGCCGCCCGTAATCTGCTTCCACCTGCCCCAGAAGCCCCGCCGTCTTCCGCTCATGGCGGGACGAAGGCTTTACTTTCTCCCCCCGCAGTTTCCCCTCAATCATACGGTTAAAATGCTCTTTTTCCCGCTCTGTCCTGTCCGGGCTGTCAATATAATTATCCGTGTAAGGATACAGCATACTATACCCGAATGCCGCCGGGCGGTATTTCAAATCCTGCCCGTTCAGCACAAGGAAAATCATATACACCATATAGTTGCGCACCGCCTGCCCCATATCCTCCAGTCCCAGATCCTTATCAAACTTCCGCACCTTCCTTAAAAACTCTTTCATACACGCCTGAAATGCCCCGAGTTCCTCTTCCCCCATCACACCTCCGATATCCAGGAGCGGTTCTCTCCAAAGAATCTCTTCCAGCATTTTTTCCATGCGCTTCTTCCACTTTTTCCTTTTCCGGAATGCAAAAAAGGACTCAGGATACTCCCCCAGCCCTTGCTTTCCCCGTTCCATAATACCGCTTATCCGTTCCTCATTCCCCTTACGGACCGCTTCCGGATAATCCTCCGGGAAGCCCGGCTCCGTCTCCGGCGCCTCCCGCCAGGCTTCTTTCAGCATCTCCGAAAGCTCCCGCAGATAACTTTTGTCAAAAACCCTTTTCTCCATATTCCCTCCCTGCTATACTTTGTAATTCTGCACTCCCAAAGAAAAATTCTGTACCGGCCTCTTTCGATGGTCCGGATTGAGATATATAGCCTGCAGCGCCCCAAAAAGCTTAAGTTGATGACATTGGTTCCCGATTGCCATCCCCCGTCCGCCTTGGCACTACATCATAAACCATCACCGACAAAGCCGTATAAAACAATCCCATACTGTAAATCATATAGCGGGGCTGGCAGAAAATCGTCATGCCTACCACAATGGAATTTGCAATAATGCCGCCCAGCACCACTTCCGCCAATGCCGTACTTTTATCCCTTGACGCCCAGCATCCGTTTTTCCGCACATAATAAACATAAAGCCCCAGATAGAAGATGTAAGCCAGCACCGCATATATATTCAGATACCGGTTCACTCTGGCAATGGAATTTACAAACCCTTTCCATATATTTGCCCCGACCACCCTTACCAAATCCCCTTTTTCCTGCCCAAGCAGCGTCTTCACCATGGCATTGCAGAATTCATCAAACTTACGTGCCTCCTTGATTTCCCCCCGTTCAAAATTCTCTGCAATATATCCCTGCACCACCGGGTTGATGATGCCATAGCCGATCGCATCATAACTGTCCGCATAATGGGACGACAAATCAACCCACCCCTGCGGCGCATAAGTGATTTTAAGCCCCTGCCTGTCTGCTTCCGCGGAAATCTCCTCATACAGCCCCCGCAGCACATCATCCTCAAATAAAGCGGCATCCTCCTCCCCGGAAGTATAGATCAGCGTACACAATATCCCCATGGAATTTCCGGAATGCTCTATCCAGGCGCCCCGGACACAATAATTATAAAACCGGTCCGTCAGCTTACTTGCCGCAAAGATACCCGCTGTCAGGGCAAGCAAAAACAGCAGTTTCTTCCCTTCCCTCTTCTTTATCAGATAATACAGAAGAAAAACCGCCGCCATCAGCCCCAAAGTAACCAGCATCTGTTTTCTCAGGCTTACCAGCAAAAATGCATAAAACACCACCCCGGCCAGATTCCTCTTCTTTTCTTCCGCCGCAAACCGGTAAAGCTGCACAACAAACAAAACATACAGCGACAGCCCAATCCCTTCCGTCATGATAGTATCAATATAAGTTGATTTCCTGATTGCCACAAACCGGCACAGTATCGTCACCGCAAACTGGAAGCATACCGCTAACACCGCCAGTACCCGGCTTCCGTCCTTATATCCCTTCACTGTTACCGCCAGCTTCCACGCCGCATAAGCCGCCAGGATGCTCTGGGCAATTATCACCGGCATCAGATAACGTTCCTCCCCGAAAACCTGCCGGAATATCAAGAGAAACGTCGGATAGAGCGGCTCCCTTGTGATATTCATGGTTGCATAGCTGGTCGAATCCTTCGTCCATACCGGCCCGTCATAAAACGCAAAAAAGAGATAAAAACATAATGCCGCCGCAAACAGGCCCATATCCCATAACCTCTCCCTCTTTTCCCCCCTGCCAGTCCATATACCCATATTTTTCCTCCTATTCCAGTTCCGCATCCCACCACTACAGTACCATAACCTGCAGAAGAATATCCGGCGCAAATGCATCGCCTGATTTTCTTCTGGGCACTGTTGCGGTGGGATGCTGTTTTCCAGTTCCGCATCCCACCACTACAGTACCACCCACCTTATACTTGCTTCTGCCAGATTTCTACGTATCGGCCGCCGAAAAACGGCCCCAGGCGTTCCACCCTTCCATATATATCCGGCAGTATCTTCCCCCAGTCCAGAAAATGGCTTTCCCCATTTTCCGGGACGGTGTCAACGATAAAATGCCTGATATCGTTCCGCTCCGCCGCCATATGGTATGGCCTTACCCAGGTAGGCTCTGTCCCGCCGTGCATAAAATTCAGGGTAATAAGATAATCAACCGTTTCCCCCACCAAATCGTCAAAGCTTCCTGTCCTGAATTCAATCCCGCTGTCTCCCAGTTCTCGTGCCGCCATTATCACTTCCTCGTGCAGATCCAGGCCAACCTTCCTGTCAGCCTGCACATGGCGCAGCATCCCGCCTAATCCGCACCCTATATCCACTATTGTCCCACCACCCCGGCTATTTATGTATTTTACACATGCCTGCGCGTACTCCCTCCACTCATAAGGGACCAGATGCCATGTGTCAAAATGGTACTTTTTTATCAGCCGCATGTAACCCAGCCTTTTTATACCTCCAACCACAATATTTTTCACGCCGACCTCTTTTATTTTACGCACAATTTTCATCCCGTTCTCTCCTGGTAAATCCCATACTCATCTTTTAAGCCGCAAACAAGGCTCCTAAAACCCTGCAGGAAAACCGTTTCCTCAACCTTCTGCTTTGTGAAGTATATCACCAAATATACTCTTATGTCAATCGAGCGGGGGAATAGAGGAATGGGGAATGGCCTGTACAATCGGGCAGGAGAGGCTTTTCCCCCTTACTCGCTGTGCGGGGCGTGCTGAACAGGCAGCAACTTCCTCTGTGCGGTTCTGCACAATCGAGTAGGAAAGAACCAGCTTCCCCTACTCGCGTGCCTGGCACCCGTCAGCACATGCTGACATTTTTCCTTTGGGTGCCCGTGTGCAATCGAGTAGGGGAGGCTCTTCCCCCTACTCGCCGCGCGGGGTGCGTGCAGCAAAGCTGCTAATTTCCTTACGCACCCCTGTGCATAGAAAAAGACATATGCGGCGGCGCATATGCCTTTCCTTTTTTATTCCGTCCCAATGCCAATAACTTAAGCCTTCCGGTGTGCTGCAAACCCTATAACCAATTCCAGGCCATCAAAACACGCCCTGGCCTAACCTATGGGAAAATCAAATATCCTTCAACGAAAACCTTCCAACCAGCCCCTTCAGGTTCTGCGCCTGCGCGGCAAGTTCCTCGCTGGACGTTGCGCTCTCCTGTGCGGTCATCGAATTTCTTGTCACCGCATCGGACATCTGTTCGAACCCTGCATTTATCTGCTCAATAGCGCCCGCCTGTTCCCTCGCCGCATCTGCGATATCAGAAATAATTCCGGTGATCTCACTGGTATTGTTTACGACCTGCGTAAGGGACGCGGCCGTCTCGTTCACGATATTCGTCCCGTTTTCTACCGTTTCAATGGATTTTATTATCAGCCTCGCCGTATTCTGCGCCGCTTTCGCACTCTCATCCGCAAGACTGCGTACTTCCTCCGCAACAACGGAAAAACCCCTTCCGGCTTCCCCTGCTCTTGCCGCCTCTATTGCCGCATTCAAAGACAACAAATTCGTCTGTTCCGCAATATCTTCGATATTTTGAATAATATCGCCTATTTTTGCGGAACCGGCTTTGATATCTTCCATCGCCTGGATCATGGACTGCATCTGCTGGTTGCAGACTTCTACTTTCTTCTCCGCATCCAGCGAACGCAGGTTTGCCCTTTCCGCATTTTCCGCCGTGATCTTTACCTGCTCGGAAACATTGGTAATGCCCGCAGACAATTCCTCCAGCACGCTTGCCTGGTCAACCGTGCTGTCCGCCAGATTTTTGGCCCCCTGTGAAACACCCTCGGAATGGTCTGCTACCAGATCCGCGGCATTGTTTATCTGAGCCATCGTCTCATTTAAGGAACTGATAATCGTTTCAATCGACTCCTTAAGGCTGACAAAATCTCCGGCGAAATCCGCTTCCGTCTGTATATTCAGCTCTCCGTCAGACAACCCGGAAAGCACCCTGGTAATATCCGAAATATACAGGTTCAGGCTTTGCACCGTATCATTCAGATTTCCCGAAAGGATGGCAAGCTCATCCCCTGTATCAATTACCTCAACCGGCGTCTTCAAATCGCCTTTGGCAAGCTTCACCAGACGTTTTGTCACGGAGTCCACCGGATAAATAATATCCTTGATCAGACGCGTCATCAGCTTAACATTCCCCGCTAAAAGCAGAATGCCAAGCACAGTATTAACCAATACCGCAATGAAAATGATAGAAGTAAACTCACGGTTCGGCGCCGTAATAATCAGACGCCAGTCCTCATGGCCTTTCACCGGGCAATATGCCGCAAACATACTTTTCCCGTCCTGTCTGTATGTAATTGTCCCGTTTCCTTTGTCGGCGAGAATTTTTTCTGTCGCCTTTGCCAGGGACGCATTCCTGCCGTCTTCCTTATGCTGTGAAATGGCATTTGACTGCTCGGCAATCTTCTGTTCATCCTTATGGAAAATTACCGTTCCGTCCTTATTGATAATATACGCATGCCCCGTCTTCCCGAATGTTATTTCCCCGATTTTATCATTGACGGATTTAACCAGATCCACTATGTACACCGTACCGACAAGCTCCCCGCCATCGTACACAGGAGCCCCGGATATAATAATAATATCCCCGTTCAGCCGGTTTATGATCGGTTCCCCTACAAACACATTCCCCTTCGATGTCGCCTGGAAATGAAGCTGATCGTTAAAATCAAAATCCCCGTAATTGGAATACCCCATCCCGTTTAATTCCACAAACCCTACTTCATCATAATTATTCTGCGTCCGGACACTCTCCATTGCTTCCAGCTTTTCTTCTTTGGATGCACCGGTATCCCTTATAGTCTCCAGGGAAGCTACATTCATCGCATTCACCTCCAGCGTATGCAATGTCTGTTCCACTGCAGAAGAGGTCGAGTTTAACGCCACATCCGCCATCTCATGGAGTGTATTCATATTGCTGAAATACATAAATATCCCGGATACCAGAATCAGAGTAACAACCAAAATCAAAAATATACGTGTTACCTTCGTAACAAGATGTCTCTGCAGAGTCTGATCCGACGCCTGCCATTTACCGTCCTCCGCCGTCCTGAAAGTTTGTTTTTTTACCTTGCCCATCTTCGGCCTCCTGTTCTTTCCCTGCTGTTACACGGCCTGCTGCACCCGGATATGTCTTTCCGCTGATTTCCGAATAAACTGCCCTGCCATCTGAGCCCTCCGCATATCTGTAAAGCCAGATAAAAGAAGATGCTCCCTGTCCCCGCACAAAGTCTGCAGCACACCGTCCCCGACTATTATAAATTCTCTGGAATCAGCATAACATTTCCCGCGGCTTCTGTCAATGTGCAATCATAATCTATCTTTATTTAGTGTGTATTTAGGCAAGTTGCACAATTTTTGCCATTTCCTTTATGCGCTACAGTTCACTCCCAATGTCATTAACTTAAGCTTTTCGGGGTGCCGCAGACCATATATCTCAATCCGGACCATTGAAAGACGCCGGCACTTAGGCGACGTGTTTTGGCGCCTTAGTGCCGTTGCGTCTGCCGCTGAGCGAAAGCGCGTCCGGATGAGATATGTGGTCTGCGGCGCTCCGGGAAGCTTAAGTTAATGACATTGGTTCACTCCCCGCCCTATGCGCGGCCCTGGCACCCCATCTGATTTTTTT
>CANDKY010000117.1 GCA_947385425.1 uncultured Lachnospiraceae bacterium
GAAAAACAATATTCTGCTCTACGGTCAGTTCCGGAATCAGGTTGAACGCCTGAAAAATAAAACCAATATTTCTCCGTCTGAAAATAGTAAGCTTGCGATCATTCATGGAAAAAATCTCCTTTCCGCTGATGACTACCTTTCCGGATGTGGGAGTGTCAAGTGCTCCTATCATGTTTAAGAGCGTACTTTTCCCGGAACCGGATTCCCCCACAACCGCCACATACTCGCCTTTTGGAACGGAAAATGAAACTTTCTTTAATGCCTTTACGGCAGCTTCGCCGCTTCCGTATGTCTTACTGACATTGCTGACTTCTAATAAATTCATTGTGTAAACACCTCTTTCATTATGATAACAAGGATCTGTAATAAGATAGCTGACAATCCTTAAATCATTTCCTTGCAGTTTCTTAAATATAGCAGAGAAATCCTACACCTATATTACAATTACCCTACAATTTTGTTGGAATATGATTTTTCAAATCAAAAAATTCATCGTGAAAGAGGTTCCCCTGCCTAAAACGCTGTCTACTTCAATCGTTCCGTTATGCGCTTCTACAATCGCTTTGGCTAACGGCAGCCCAAGGCCAATCCCCTGCGTGTCTTTCGAATAACGGCTCCGGTAAAACCGCTTGAAAATATAGTGTAAATCCTCCGGATAGATGCCGCTGCCATTATCCTTTATGGTGATCTGGAGAACAGAAGCAGATACCCGCCATTCCATGCGGATACAGCCGCCTTTCCCGGTATGGTCAAGTGCATTTTTCACAAGGTTGCTGATTGCTTCCATCATCCACCCCCGGTCACACAAAAATCGGGGATTCCCGCTGCCTGACAGACAGATTTCTTTTCCCTCCTGGTCTGCCCGGAACAGGAAGTGCTTTTTGACGCTTTCCGCAATCTCCGACACATTTTCCAATGTTTTTTGAGGCACAATCATGCCAGCATCCAGCTTTGTGATTTTCAAAAGGTTCTGCACCAGCACTTCAATCCGGTCAAGCTCCTGCTCGGAGAGCCGGGAAAATTCCTGAATCGTCGGCAGTCCTTCCGCCTCATCCTGTATCAGCCCGATATAAATACCCAGGGCGGCAAGGGGTGTCTTTAACTGATGGGAAATATCAGATATTGTATTCTTTAGAAATTTCTTTGCTCTTTTTTCATTCTCGGCATGGGCATTTAAGATAGCAGCCAGGGAATTTACTTCATGGAACAGCCTGTACAATTCGCCCTCATCATTACATTCGATCGTGACATCCTGATTGCCGGATATATATTCTGTAATCTGTAATATGGCGTTTTCCATGATTTTATGCTGGTGCCTGAAATACCCAAACAAAAACGCCAGTATCGCGGCGCTCATCAGCAAAAAGCAGGCGATTGTATATACTGCCGCATTTTTGACTTCAAGCTCCATGAGCAAGACCGCTGTCAATGTAAAAAACAAAATGCACAGCAAAATACCTCCAAAGAGCCGTTTAATTTCCCGGTTTACAAATATTTTCATCCCGCACCTCAATCCACAGTGTTCCACTTATACCCCATACCACGGACAGTGACAATCCGTTTCGGTTCTCCCAGATCGTCCTCAATTTTTGTGCGGAGCCTGCGGATATACACGGTAAGGGAATTATTGTCTATATAGCTTTCATTGCAGTCCCATAGTCTGCCCAAAATCTGCTCCTGGGAAAGTATCTGGTCAGGATTTTCCATAAACAGGCACAGCAGCTTATATTCACTTGCTGTCAGTTCAACCGGTTCTCCCCTTTTATATACTTCCCCTTTTAAAAGCCGGATACAGATGCCGCCTGAATTTAATTCCGTGACAACTGTGCTGAAGTTCTCACTCCTGCGGATCAGTGCGTTGATTCTTGAAAGGAAAACTGCCAGCTTGAACGGTTTCGTCATATAATCATCACCCCCGATGTCAAGCCCCATGATAATATCTGTTTCTTCATCAGCGGCGGTGAGAAACATAATGGGCACTTTTGAGGTCCTCCGTATCTTTTTGCAGAAATCAAAACCGGAGCCGTCGGGGAGCGACACGTCCAGAATGACTAAATCATATTGGCCATCTGCCCATAATGCATCCGCTTCCAGTGTGGTACGGGCAATCACGATCTCATATCCCTGCTTTTTTACAGCGAAGGAAAGCCCGTTTATTAAACTTAAATCATCTTCCAATAAAAATAACCGCTTCATTTGTTATGCTTCTCCTTTCCTCTTTTTATCCTTCCATAATCAATCTCCTATTTTTATTTTACAATAAGAAATAAGACTAAATCAGCCGCGCAGACACGATACTTGCCCGCATGAAAAGCTAATTCAGTTCTACCTAAACTCAAAAATATTCAGTTATCACCCTTTTCGGCACACCTTTTACAACACCACTCGGCTTTGTGGTATATTAGTGTCAAGTTGCCTGATTTTCGGTTCTCCGGTTAAAAACAGGCCCGTCCTTATCCAATTTTGCTGTTTTCGCAGCAGTTTCTTCATAGGACTAAATCAGCGGAAGCCCTTGATTTTACTGGCTCCCTGCTAACTTGACACTATATTACCATACGCCCCCCATGCCCGGTTCGGATAAACCACATTTGCATCCCGCACCGCCCCCCGGACAAAATACGTTTTCACCTCCACACTCTGCGCCAGCACATCGTTTCCTTCCACTACCGCCCACTGCATAAACTGCGCGGCGGCCCCGACCGTAATCGCCACGGACATACAAGACCCGCTCTTGTTCCCCAGCACGGTAGGCACATTCACGCCCGGAGCGGAAAAATCAGGCTTGATAGCCCCGTCCCTCGCAAATCCCCTGCTGGAATCAATATAAAAACTGTTATTGTCCGCATTATAAGCGGACGGGGTAATAGCGCTCCTCGCCATGGAAGGTTCTGTCAGCGTCGTATTCGGCGTAGACCTCAGGAAGTAAGTATCTGACCGCAGGAACTGCGTAATAGGCAGCCACATATTAAAATACCCGAACTGCATTTCCCCCCTTATGGTAACAATAAACGTCCATACCCCGGGCGTAGGCAGCGTTACCCGCATAACCACCAGCTCATCCCCGGAGCCCTGCTCCACAAGGGCATGGTCTATTGCAATCCGTGTCCTTTCATATACAAAGGTATAATTCCGTGTTTCCCTGCTCCTCAAATCCACTGCAGGAATAGTTTCACCGCCGGGCGATCGGATGGAAAGACTCAGAATATTCGGCCTCGTCCCCCACAACTCCATCAGAAATCCCTGCTCCCCTTCCCCTACCCGTACTTCCACTGACTCCTCCATGGCAGGCGAACTCATGACAAACTGGCTGCTGTAATGATGTCCTGCATTCCCTTCATTTCCGGACGGAATCACCACCACACGGTTACGTTTCTCCGCCACACGGCTCAGATAACGGGAAAGGACGGAATTGCCCGCATGATCCCCCCAGTTCGTCCCCATCCCGATACAGATAATCACGGGCCTCTGCCCTACCCTGGCAAACTGATCCAGATATTTCACGGCAATACCGATATCCGTGTCGCTGTATGCCGGCACACCTTCCGGTATCATATAATAATCCTTTAAATACTGCTTCCCCTCCCTGCACTTTACCATCACAATGTCCGCATCCGGCGCGGCTCCCTGGAAATATGCACCATAACCCGTACTTCTTCCAGCCGCCGCACTTGCCATAGACGTCCCGTGCCCGTCTTCATCCGTCGACGGCACTATGGAAAACGGATCATCACTCCGCAGCGCCTCATTGATCTGTTCATTGGTATACTCGGTCCCAAAACCAAAACCTTCCGGCGGCGCGCCGTCCTGAATCGTCTGATCCCAAATAGACAGAATCCGGGAGGTACCGTCCGCCCGCTTAAATACATCCAGGTTGTAGCGTATCCCGGTATCCACAAACCCGATAATCACGCCCTTCCCCGTCAGCGACAGAGGCGGGCGCTGCACCTGCAGTATGCCGGAATTTGTCAGGCTCTGCGTATTGAAGCTGCTTACCCTCTCAGACTCATCCTGCATCAGCCCATACAATTTCGGCACCGAGTTATAGAAATACTCGCTGATACTGATGGCCCGCGGCAGCCTGGGCAAAAAATACAGGATGGAAAACTGTTCATCCACCTGGAATACACAGTAATCCATCCCTTTTACATCCTCCTCCGTCAATATGAAATCTACCAAAATCTCCGTATAATCATTCGATAATGCCGCTTCCCTGCAATACATATATCATACCTGCCCTACGCACAGCTATGCACATCACAGTGCACAGCCGCACAAGCTTTTTGATATTATATGCCTTTTCCGGCGGTAACGTTCGGATATCCCGGCGACATTGAGGCTTAGGAGGCTTACCCTTCAATAACATTCAGATGTTCCGGCGCCTCCAGGCTGTTGCTGCGGATATCAATGATCGGCCCGCCTGTATTTTCAATATACTCTTTCGTGATTGTCACCCTGCCGATATTCTCATCCTTGGGGATTTCATACATAATGTCCAGCATAAATTCCTCAATAATCGCCCGCAGCGCCCTTGCGCCCGTATCCTTCTCCATCGCCTTATCCGCAATAGCCTCCAACGCGCCCTCGTCAAATTCCAGCTTCACCTCATCCAATTCCAGCAGCTTCTGGTACTGCTTCAAAATGGCGTTTTTCGGCTCCTTTAAAATCTTGACCAGCATTTCCTTCGTCAGCCCGTCCAGCGTACAGATAATCGGCAGACGCCCGAGGAATTCCGGAATCATCCCGAATTTCCTGATATCCTCCACTGTGGCTTTGCCCAGGATATTCTTCTCTTTGTCATACTTATCCTTAAGATCCGCCCCATACCCGATGCCTGTACCTTTATTCAGCCTCTGCTTAATGATTTCATCCAAATCAGGAAAAGCGCCGCCGCAGATAAACAAAATATTCTTTGTATTGATTGTAGTCAGGGGAACCATCGCATTTTTGCTGTTAGCCCCCACCGGCACTTCTATCTCGGCTCCCTCCAGCAGCTTCAGCATCCCCTGCTGTACCGATTCCCCGCTCACATCCCTGGAATTCGTATTCCTCTTCTTGGCGATTTTGTCTATCTCGTCAATAAAAACAATACCCCTCTCCGCCTTGTCCGCGTCGTTCTCCGCGGCGGCCAGAAGCTTTGACAGGACACTTTCGATATCATCGCCGATATATCCCGCTTCCGTCAGGGACGTAGCATCCGCAATAGCCAGCGGCACATCCAGGAGCCTTGCCAGCGTCTTTACCAGATAAGTCTTCCCGCTCCCGGTAGGCCCTATCATCAGGATATTGGACTTTTCAATCTCTATTTCATCCATCGTCCCGGTCGCCACGCGTTTGTAATGGTTATAGACTGCCACGGAAATTATTTTCTTTGCTTTCTCCTGCCCCACCACATATTCGTCCAACTGTGCCTTGATCTTGTGAGGAGCGGGAATATTCCTGATATCCAGGGCCGGTTCCTCCTTATCCTTCGCTTTCTTCCTCTTCATCCTCTGTTTATTGGGGATACCTCCCTCACCCTGCAAATCCGACAGGTTCACAAAGCTGATATTCGGGAACCCTTTCCCCTTGCTGAACTTATCCATCTCATCCTTCCAGTTGATGTTCCCCAGCATCCCCTGGTAATCAAACTGGCTGACCGTGTCCATTGTCTTTTGCATACAGTCATTGCACACCGATATATTATTCGGAAGCTTGAACATCTTGCCCGCCTTGCTTTCCGGCCTGCGGCAGATAAAACATACGTCCTCGTATTCGCTCTCCTTCCCCTTCCCTTCCCCGGTATCGGCGCCATTCTTTTTATCCGGCGTCACAGGGTCCTTTCCCGTCCGCCCTTCCTTCCCCGCGTCCGCATCGTCACATACCTCTTCCTCATAATCATCCTCGCTGACTTCCTCAAGACCAAATTCATTATGAAGCTCCTCTTCATAATCTTTATTGTCAAAATCACCCATCTGTCCACCATATCCTTCCCTGCCCGTATATTTATCCTCTTCCCGACGATGCACGGACTATACTATTTTATTATAATGCATGATATATTGACAGACAAGTGAACATTTTCTAAACTATGGCTTCTGAACAGTTCACTCCCAATGTCATTAACTTAAGCTTTTCGGGGTGCTGCAGACCATATATCTCAATCCGGACCATTGAAAGACGCCGGCACTTAGGCGACGTGTTTTGGCGCCTTAGTGCCGTTGCGTCTGCCGCTGAGCGAAAGCGCGTCCGGATGAGATATGTGGTCTGCGGCGCTCCGGGAATCTTAAGTTAATGACATTGGTTCACTCCCCTTTCTTCTTCACAGGCAGCCAAATAGCGCTTTCATAATCCACGGAATTGGTATCCCCCTCGCCATACCACTCAATATTCGCGCCCATCGCCACCTCATAATCCGGATTCCCTGGCAGCCATTCCCTGAAGATCTTGGTATTCACAGACTGCAAAGCCTCCGGCATAGGGCCTTTGCACAGGAATTTCGCCCACTGCATATCCGGAAATTCATATACCGTCATCCCCTCCGGGACATTGCCACCCGTATACTTTCCGGCAATCAGATAACGGAATTCCCCTTCCGCCTCCAAATCATCCAGACAAACCCCATACATCCCCACATGATAATTGCAGATTGCCTCTTCCACTTCATTCTCAGGTTCCGCCCCCTGCATCAGCCTGCCCAGATACCGTGCACAAAACTCATCCCAATATTTGGGGATCTGCCGATAGGAATCCTCCATGGAGAACCTTCTCTCAAACCCTATCACCTGAAACCCGCTTTCCCTTTCCATAATGTAATCCATATCATACCCTCCTTGAATTGAAATTTTTATTTTTAACGGCAGAAATACATGCATCCTGGAAGCGTCTTTCTTCAACTGCATCGGTGTCACGCCATGGAATCTCGCAAATGCCCTTGTAAAACTCTCCGGCGTTTCATAACCATACCGGTACGCAAGGTCAATGACTTTCCCTTTCCCGGCAATCACATCCAGTGCTGCGAGATACAGCCGTCTGTTACGCATATACTCCGCCATCGTGTATCCGGATATAAATTTAAACCCCTTCTGCAGATAAATGTCGGATATGCCGATTTCCCCGGCAATCCTGCCGATGTCGCATTTCTCCAGCAAATGCCCTTCCATTAAGTCTATTGCTTTCCTCAAACATTCTATCCATTCCATAAACCGTCTCCTGCCTATTCCGCCCCAACCAAAGGACTGCAAAGCCTGCGGAATTTTCTGTTTTCCTCCCAAATCTCACAAAGCCTGTCAAAGTTCCTGTCAGGATCTGAAAGCAGCTTTGCCAGCCCATCCAGTTCCCGCAGTTCCTCCTGTGTCAGCCCGTCCAGCCTTCCGTCCAGATAGGCCGGCAAAAAGGTATATGTCAGTTCATGGTTCATAAGCGCATGGAAATCATACAGCAAATAACGGATGATTGCCGGGAGCGAGCACGTTCCCAGCCTGTCTGCATACAGATACTGTTTCCCGTCCGTCCTCCCTTCCCGCACGGCCAGGTAGGCGTCTGCCGCCCAGTCAAAACTGCCCTCCGGCATGTCATACTGTGAAAGGGGCATTCCGCCCTCCTCATAGAAACCATCCGCGTCAAAGGTAATCCACCGTCCCTCACTCTCACTGTAATATTGGTTAATCCAGTGATCCATGCTTACGCCCTTCTGAAAATAAGGCGCAAACCCTGCGCGGCTTCTTGCCGGAATCCCCTTGGCCTTCAGGATGGAACTCATAAGCACCGATACATAACGGCATGTTACCACAAGCTTGTCCTCCACTTCCCTGTCCCTTGTAAACCCGCGTCCGTCCAACCGGAACAGTTCCGCGGCGAGTGCCGGGGCCGTCAGGAACATATCGTCCTCGCATCTCATCCGGTACCACGGATACCGCTCCATATCGCCATACAAAAGAGTTGCGTTTGCATTGCTGTTCCCCTCTTTCAAAGTTACCCTGTGTATCACCTGGGCGCAAACCAGCCTCCCCAGCACAGGAATATCATCCGGCAGCGAGCGGAAATATTCCCCATATGCGCCGGCATAAGTAAAAGTCCCTGTTTTTCTGTAATGCTCCAAAATACGTTCTTCCATCAATACATCCTCCAAGCCGTAACCTTCGTTTCCGGCTTAGAGTATAGCATCTTTTATGCACGGCTGTCCTGACAATACATGTTTTATTTTGTCCATTCTGTACCACTTCCCCACTTCTTCAAACCGTAAGGAACTGTCCCGAAATAACTTACCGATAGTCCGCAGGATTTTTCTTTGCCATGAAAAAGCCTCCCTGCCTCCATTTTCATCCCTGATGATGCCACATATGCAGGCATGGGGATTTCCTAAGCGCCGTGTCCCGGCTCCCTGTATTTCTTTTCTATAACGAGCGTATAGGCAATCATTGCCGCAATACTCTCTGCCATTACCCCGGCAACGGAAAAAAGGGGCCATGCCGTATTTTGCCCCGCTAATAGCGGAAGGCCCAGCAAAAGAAAACCAACACCATATACGCAAAACAGCTTAGCCATAGCCCTGTTGTATCTCCTCCTGTCTGTGACACCGGGCGCCTTTGCATTCGCCCAAAACCCCATTGGCTTTTTCGCAAAAAAGGCATATATCCCTAAACAGATAAACAAACCTCCGAATATACTCCACAGTACAAAACCGATCATATCTGCACCTCGCTTATATCTTTGCACTTTTCATCCAAACTCACCCAAGTCAGTCTAATTGATACTCCCTTTTTATTGCATTTATGCACTCTTCTTTTGTCATTTCTGCTAAATCCGGTTCGCTTCTGTCTACCACGGATGAGAAAATATCCCATATTCCCGAAAAAAATTCTTCCTCCTTCTCAGCATCCCAAAAATCTGCTAAACGGCGCCAATTCACAGCCCATCTTTGCCCCATTACTTCAAACAATTTTAAATTGAAAGCCATAACACACGCTGTACAAACACTGGCACACTCTTGTAATTGTGCATATCCAACCCTGACTGATAATTTTTCATTATTAGGAGGAATATTTAACTGAATAGCATTTTTTCCTGCTAAAACGCGGCTGGAATGAACAATTGCATGGCGCATTTGACATAACTTATCGAATTCATCTAATACTTTGCTTAACAATTCATTTTTATTTATATCAATGTTCAAACAATTTTTTAATTCCTTTTTTATCGCAGAACTATCAGAAAAGGATATATTTTCAAAAATCCCTCTTTCAAATTCTCCATTTTTCTGCCACATCATTGAACCCAAAGAAACATTCCGATTAGCCGTTACGCTCTTACAGATCGGGCAAATTTTAATACACTCTACCAAAACTTCTCTAATATAATTTTCAGTTTTAGAAATTATCCCCACATACAATAACGGGCCTAAAAAATCATTTTCCTTCAGCATCTGAATATCCGAAGAGTACATCATAATCCTTTTTACTTCTGCATAAAACACATCAATTGGAGCCTTATAAACAGACTCTTCTTTTGTCAAATAAGACTGGATATCCTGCACCCTTTCATTCCCCGCTGATTTATTAACGCAATCCTTCCAATTTATCATCCAATGTACTCCTCTGCATATGAAGAAATTTTATTTGCCCAATAAGGCCCAATCCCTGGAACACTCCGCAATTCTCTATGATCTGTATCCATCAAAATATCTCTTATTGTTTTTATAGCCGAATTCTGCTTTATTGTCTCAACTCTATAGGCTGTCAATGGCAGCTTACTTATATCATTATTTACTAACTCTTCAAAAAGAGACGGGGTTATTAGCCTCTCGCCGCATTCTGAACAAAATTTTGTATCTGCTGAAATCCTTGGCGTATTACATTTTGGGCATGGCGGTAACGAAAATGGAAATATATCACTAATATCCCCTTCTCCTAACAAACTTTCAACCGTAAGCCTTTTATATTCATGCATGTTTCTTATCTTTAAAGCTGTAGCTAATTCCACATTTTTTATATTCGTTTTTCCTCCAAACACATTTTGCTCTACCAAAAAACCATAATTAATGATGTAAATAGTGTATCTTCCGCTTTCTCCCCTGCTTAATTCCCTATCGTACATCAACAGGCCCGCATATTGGAAAAAATTAAATACTTTGTCTAACTCAACAGGTATGGGTTTCTTAATGCCCACCTCAACAGCCTGATTGCAAAAGTCTTTCTCTCTATTATACTGTTTCAATAAATCTAACAGTGTTTCATAAATCCCATTACCTCTTTTTACAAATTCTTTATATATCGGCAATTGCTTTTCTAATGACTTATATATATTCATAAACAATCCGTTAACTTTCCTTACTGATGTCAAAATACTATTTCTGCTGCAATCAATTTCTATATTCTTCTTTTCTTTGCAAAGATTATGCACAATATTTAACAAAGCCCTGGGTATTCCAAAACTTGAATAACATATCAGATCCAATAAATCTTTGTCCTTAGTTAATTGCAAAAATACCTCTACAGGAAATCGCTTCTGTAATAATTTGGTCATAAATTCTATATAATCATCATCCGTTACTTTTATCCAAACATCAATTTCCTCAGCATCATGCCCTACGTGGAAAGAAGCCGAAAAATTAGTAACACCCGGATAAATTGCAGCCTTGGGTGATATCTCCCTGCTTTTAATATTTCTAAAAAACTCAAAAAAATCATATTGTTGTTCTTTGGAAAATGCATGAGCCGCATCATCCAGTAACAGAACACACGATGATGTTTTACTAACACTTAGTATTTTCTTTATCTCATCCTCTAAAAGAGAAATTGTAAGCAATTCATCAACTACATTTATCTCTTCAACTATTCCTAATTCTATCTTATTAATATAGCTATCTATATCTTTTTCACCATAAATCAAATCAATTGAATCAGTAATTCCGTAATCTTGTAAACTTTTAAAGATTCCCTTATATATTTTTAGAAAAAGCCATTGATTGAACCAGTAGGAACCATTTGTATTTTTTCTGTATAAGGGTTCTATTTTTAATGAAGTTTTAAAATTAACATATATAGAAAATACATCCTTCCTATAGCTCATTTCATTATAAGCCTTTAACAGCAACGTTGTTTTTCCGCATCCTCTGGGGCCTGTTAAAAGTTTTGCTCCTCCCTGGCACAGTTTTTTCATGATTAACTTTTCGTTAGGATGTTCAATATGCCAGTTCTCTAAATCACTGCTTTCTATATACTCTGCCTGTTCTGTAAATACCTTTTCATCATAACTCAAATCTGCAAACATAAATTAATCCCATTCCTTCCATAGTTCTGTCCTATACCTTTGCCAACACCTGATATTTCTTCCCACCGTATTCCCGGTGCTCTTTTAACTGCTTCTGCAGTGTCTCTTTACGCTTAGATACTGCTGTTATTTCTCAAACATTTCTTTAAATTCACATTCGTATTTTCCCTCCTATCGTACCAGGCGGAATGCCCGGTAATAATTGTCCTCGGATATCATTTTCCTGCTCCGGCACAATATTCTTCTCTTTCCATGCAGACTTACACCTTGCCATTATGAACCTGTATCCTAATCAAATTTGTTATACATTTCACAAAATACCTGTTTTTCTTCTCTACAAATACCAATATGACTGCCCAATCAGCACACTATAACAATTTTACCATAGTCCAGATAGAAATGATACTAAATAATAAAAGCATCCCATCCGCCTTTTTGATGAGACACCAAACCCAGGCAGGGATATAAGCCAAAACGTTTTCTGCAGCGTAATTGACATCCCTCCCAATACCCTTTATAATAAACTGCAAATGAACACGTCTGAAGACTGCATTCCCTTCATCCGCTCATTGGCCGGCCCATATCTCTAAAGGCGCCGGCACACAGTTCCTGTCCAAAATCACACGAGGTAAACAAATTATGGATATTATAGACACGGCACTTAACATCAACAAAACCCGCGAAGACGACGTCCTCGCCCGGCTCACCACAGTCTGGGGCGAAAACCTTGACCCCGGCCATCTCCTGGAGGAGTACCCGCGCCCCCAGTTAAAGCGCGGTAATTATACCATCTTAAACGGTTATTGGAATTACGCCTTCACCTCCTCCGCCGCTGCCCCCTGCTCCTATGACGGACGTATCCTGGTGCCCTTTTCCCCGGAAAGCATCCTGTCCGGTGTGGAAAGGCAGCTAAAGCCCGACGGATACCTTTGGTATGAGCGGACTTTTCCTGTCACCGCGGCGGAATACCATTCCCTCCTTGTTTCCCCCTCCGCACCGCCGGACAGCACATATCCCGCAGGCAGCGCACCCGGCACGGACAATATGCCCAGTCCGGACAGCAGCCATTCCCGGCACAGCACTCCTGCCCCAAAAAGGCTCCTTCTTCACTTCGGCGCCGTAGACCAGATTGCCACAGTATACCTCAACGGAAAAATGGTCTGTTCCCATACCGGAGGCTACCTGCCTTTTGAAGCGGATATCACTGGCTTCGTGAAAGAAGGGGACAACTCCTTATCCGTCCGCGTCCGGGACTTTAGCGACACCTCCTACCACAGCCGCGGCAAGCAGACACTGAAACGGGGCGGCATGTTTTACACGGCACAGAGCGGCATATGGCAGACTGTGTGGATGGAATATGTCCCGCAGGACTACATCCGTAAATTATATCTTACGCCGGATTATGACAAAGGCGAAATCAATCTGCGCCTTATCGCTTCCTCCAACTCCTCAGTACATGCCTCCGTCTCTGTCTACGCCGGGGAACGGCGCATTTATCACGGTTCCTGCCAAACCCCCCGGGGATGCAGCCGCTTCTGCGCCAGGATAAAATTGTCCGAACTGCACCCATGGACGCCGGAAACGCCGTTCCTGTACAAGCTGCTCCTGCAGTACGGAGAAGATTCCGTAGAAAGCTATTTTGCCCTCCGCAGCTTCACTACAGAGCCGGACGCAAACGGTATTATGCGCTTTCACTTAAACCACCAGCCATATTTCCTCCATGGAGTGCTGGATCAGGGCTACTGGCCGGACGGGCTCTACACTGCCCCTTCCGACGAAGCCCTTGTTTATGATATCCAGGCTATGAAAAAACTGGGGTTTAATATGATGCGCAAACATATCAAAATAGAATCCGCCCGCTGGTACTATCACTGCGACCGGCTGGGCATGATTGTATGGCAGGATATGGCCAGCGGCGGCGACCATTACTCCCTGCCCCTGGTATGTTATTTCCCTACCGTATTCCCCACCCTGTCCAACTGGATAAAGGATAACAAATACAAGCTGTTCGGCCGCCTCTCCAAAGCAGGCCGGGATGAATGGGAAAAAGAGTGCATGGATACGGTAGACTGTTTATACAACTGCCCCTCCATTGCCGTATGGGTTCCCTTTAACGAAGGCTGGGGACAGTTTGACGCGGCAAGGATCGCAGAAAAAATCAGGAAAAAAGATCCCACCCGCCCGATAGACCATGCCAGCGGCTGGTTTGACCAGCAAGCCGGTGATTTTAAGAGCGTACACAACTACTTCCGCAAATTAAAAGTCCTCCGCGACCAAAGGGCTTTCGCCCTCTCCGAATACGGCGGTTATGCCTGCCGCATCCCGGGCCACTCCAGCGTGGAGCGAATCTTCGGCTACCACAAATTCGGCACCTGTGAGGAACTTACCCGCGCTTACCGTAAACTGATCACCGAAGAGATCCGTCCCCTTGTCAAAAAGGGCCTGAGCGCCGCTGTTTACACCCAGGTATCGGATGTCGAAGAGGAAGTCAACGGGCTGCTCACCTATGACCGGAAGCTGTGCAAAATACATGTGCAATAAATCGAGCAGGGAAGAGCCATCTTCCCCTACTCGCCGCGCGGGGCGCACGCTGCGCAAGCAGCAACTTCATCTGTGCGCCCCTGTGCATAACAAAGGGAGATGCCGAAACCCGCATCTCCCTATCCTTTACAATTCTCCCACCTGTGCGGTTGGCGCCCTGTCCCCTTCCGGCTGCCCCTGGCTGCGCAGGAGAAG
>CANDKY010000118.1 GCA_947385425.1 uncultured Lachnospiraceae bacterium
GGGGGTATTATAATCAGGGCATATCATATTTCAGGAGGTAATGCCATGGGTTTAGGGAATCATTTATTTCATGCGCGGAAGAAAAAAGGGCTGTCACAGGAAGAGGTTGCTGAAAAGCTGGGGATAAGCAGGCAGACCGTTTCAAAGTGGGAGACGGATGAAACGCTCCCAGATATCTGCCAGTCAAAGAAGATGGCGGTTCTGTATGGACTGTCACTGGATGAGCTGGTGGAGTTTGATATTGACATCAAAGAGATACAGGAAGTGATCGGCCGGACCAGTGAGGAAGTATCGGATAAGATTGACTGGACAAAGGCATGGAGCGGAAAATATCCGGTTCTGTCCCGGTATCAGGAGGAAGTGGATACGGATTGTTATGCGGCGGAGCTGGATAAGCTGTTAAGGGATCTGGAAAAGAAATACGGGTACAATGAACTGGATTCTTTTCTGGTTCTTAAAGATATTCTGGCATCTGTCTGGAAGGGCAGGAAGAAAAACAACAGATAGTTTCGGGTATTTACCGGGATAACAGGTATTTATGTAGGGCATCAGTCTGGGAGGGCTGGTGCTTTTTCAAATTCTTTATGTGGATTCGCATGAAGAATTTGAAAAAAGACTTAAGGGGCAGGAGTTAGAAAATAATTGTATTCATAACTTTTCTATTGACATATTGAGAAGAGATGATATAATGAACATATGAACAGTTATTCATATGAAAGCGGATGGAGATAGGGAGGGCATGGATGAGGAAGAATGCGGAAGAGGCAGTGGAACGCTGTGAGTATATCCACGTACATGAAGATATTATCGCGAAAGTGAATGAACAGATGCCGGAAGAGGATAAGCTGTATGACCTGGCGGATTTCTTTAAGGTATTTGCGGATTCCACAAGGATTAAGATCCTCTATGTGCTGATGTGTTCCGAGATGTGTGTCTGTGACCTGGCGGGGATATTGAATATGACCCAGTCGGCGATATCCCATCAGCTCCGGACATTGAAGCAGATGGATCTGGTGAGAAACCGGCGGGAAGGGAAGACCGTGTTTTATTCCCTCGCAGACGGGCATATTAAGACGATTCTGAGCCAGGGGCTGGATCATATCGAGGAAGACGGCTGAACCGGAAACCGGTTATGGTATGGATAACTGGAAATAAGAAAGATTTTAGGATTTAAAAAAGAAATTAAAAAAAATTAAAAAAGGAAATTCAGGAAAAGCATTATTCAGGAGGGAAAAAGGATGAAGAAAACTTACATTTTGGAAGATTTGGACTGTGCGCACTGCGCAGGGGAAATTGAAGCGGCAGTTGGAAAACTGGATGGCGTTACAAGCAGCACCGTGACATTTCTGACACAGAAACTGGTGGTGGAAGTGGAAGATGCAAAGGCGGGTAAGATTACGAAGGAAATTAAGAAGGTGGTAAAGAAATTTGAGCCGGATGTGGAAGTTGTAGAGAAATAAAGGGTTGGCGGTTTCCGGAAGGCGAAAGGCAGATCAATAAGCGGGAACCGGGAAGCGTATCCGGAACGGGCGTTGCAATGGATGTCAGTGCATGGCACAGGCTTAGGAACTGTATGTAAATACAGGCGTGCGGGAGAGTGAGGGGAGATTATGAGTAAGAAATTAAAAAAGAGGATCCGCAAGGTAGGGATCGGGGCAGCGGTTTATCTGGCGGCGGTGCTTTTTGCACATTTTGTTCCGGATAGGAACCGGTATGTGGAGCTGGTTTTGTTCCTTGCCGCTTATTTTGTGATAGGCGGGGATGTGGTGAAAAACGCGGTGAAAAATATCGGGCACGGACAGGTATTTGACGAAAATTTCCTGATGATGGTCGCTACGGCAGGGGCTTTTTTTGTGGGGGATTATCCGGAAGCAGTGGCGGTTATGCTTTTTTACCAGGTAGGGGAATGTTTCCAGTCCTATGCGGTAAATAAATCAAGGAAGTCTATCGCCGCATTGATGGATATCAGGCCGGACTGTGCCAATGTGATCCGCGGCGGGGAAGCCGTGGAAGTCAGCCCGGAAGAGGTGGGAATCGGTGAAATAATTTTAATCCGGCCGGGTGAGCGGATTCCGCTGGACGGTGTCGTCCGGAAGGGGAATTCTTCGCTGGATACTATGGCGCTGACAGGGGAAAGCCTCCCGCGCGATGTGGCAGAGGGGGAAAGCGTAATCAGCGGATGTGTAAACCTGTCCGGTGTGCTGGAAGTGGAAGTGGATAAGGTTTTCGGTGAATCCACGGTAGCCAAGATACTGGATCTGGTGGAAAATGCAGGCAGCAAGAAGTCTGAGGCGGAACACTTCATCACTAAGTTTGCAAGATATTATACGCCGGTTGTGGTAGGCTGCGCGGTGCTTCTGGCGGTGCTTCCGCCGCTTGCGGCAGGCGGCGGCTGGTCGGAGTGGATATACAGGGCATTGAGCTTCCTTGTTATTTCCTGCCCCTGCGCACTGGTTATCAGTATCCCGCTCGGTTTCTTCGGAGGCCTTGGGGGAGCAAGCAGGGAGGGTATTCTAATCAAAGGCAGCAATTATCTGGAAGCCCTCGCCGATGCGGAAATGATAGTGATGGATAAAACAGGTACGCTGACGAAAGGGAGTTTTACCGTAAGCAGGCTTGTCCCGGCGGAGGGGGCCGATGAACGGGAATTGCTGGAAAAGGCCGCTTATGCGGAGAGCTATTCCAACCACCCGATTTCAAGTTCCCTGCGGAAAGCCTATGGGGAGGCGGCCGGAAAGGAAATCGATCCCGCGAGAGTGGAAAATGCGGAGGAAATAGCGGGACACGGTGTCTGTGCGGTAGTGGACGGAAGGCTGGTATATGCGGGGAATGGCCGGCTGATGGAACGCCAGGGCCTGCAGCCATTGCCGGCGGAGGAAATCGGGACAGTGGTGCATGTGGCGGAAGGGGGGAAGTACCTTGGCTACATTGTCATTGCCGATGAAATCAAGGAAGATGCCAGGGAAGCGGTGGATGGTTTCCGGAAAGCCGGGATGAAAAAAATCGTTATGCTGACCGGGGACCGGAAACGGACGGCGGAGAGTGTGGCAGAACAACTGGGTGTGCCGGAAGTTTATTCGGAACTGCTTCCCGGCGACAAGGTAGACCGGGTGGAAAGCCTGCTCGCATCCAAATCGGAAAAAGGGAAACTGATTTTCGTGGGCGACGGCATAAACGATGCGCCTGTGCTTGCGAGGGCCGATATCGGCGTGGCTATGGGGGGCCTTGGCTCCGATGCGGCGATTGAAGCGGCGGATGTAGTGATTATGACGGATGAACCGTCGAAGATAGCGCAGGCCATCCGTATCTCGAAAAAGACGCTTGGTATTGTGAAACAAAATATAATATTTGCCATCGGTGTGAAGGTATTGGTGCTTCTGCTTGCCGCGGCGGGCATGGCTTCCATGTGGGCGGCGGTATTTGCCGATGTGGGTGTGGCAGTGATAGCGATACTGAATGCCATGAGGGCGATGAAATAATATAGTCCCGGTTTTGAATAAGAGCCTGTCTAAAATCTGCTTTTCGCCAAATGTGCGCCACAGTTTGTGAGAGGTTTGCCCCGAATGAGGGAGGCGCAGCGGGGCATCGCCCCCCTCATTCGGGGCAAAGTCCCGCATAAGGAACTGTTAAACCGCCTGTCTGGCATCGCCCCCTGAATGAGGGGTAAAGATCTCGCAAAATGGTGAAACGGTTACACCGTGTACAGAGGGTGGAAATGAGATTTTAAACATGCTCTAAGCGCGCCCGGACGGGATATACGGTCTGCGGCGCAACGGGAAGCTTAAGTTAATGACATTGGATCATTCCCCGCCCGGAACTATTTTTGCACTTAATACATATTTTGGTAGGAAAATCTTTTTTCTTATGTTATAATAGATCTGTTATATTTCCCAGATATATTTGATGATGTTTTATCCTATGAAACCGATAACGATAATTTGAGCAGCCGGATAAATTTTATAAATTCTTAATATACTGAAAAACCGCGTAAATACGGTACTTTTGGACGGTTCGGGTCTTCCGCGCGGTGAATAACAGGTTCTTTTTTTGGAAAAATGCGGTATATTAGTATTACATTACGGGAAAAAATTCTTAAAGTGTAAGATAAGAAGGGAGAACTAAAAATGACAGATAAGGTAATTGAAAATAACCAGGTTGTAATCATGGGAGAGATCGTGAGCGATTTTACTTTTAGCCATGAGATATTTGGCGAGGGTTTTTATATGGTGGATGTGAGCGTGGAGCGTTTGAGTGATTCCATCGATGTAATTCCGCTGATGGTATCGGAAAGGCTTCTCGATGTAAACGGCGATTATAAAGGGATGTACATAGTGGTAAATGGACAGTTCCGCTCTTACAACAGGCATGAGGAAAGGAAGAACAAGCTGGTGCTCTCGGTGTTTGCGAGGGAGATTGAGTTTGTGGAGGAGATTGGGGAGAACACGAAGTCCAATCAGATTTTCCTGGACGGGTATATCTGCAAGGAGCCGATTTACCGGAAGACGCCTTTGGGCAGGGAAATTGCGGACTTGCTGCTTGCGGTGAACAGGCCCTATGGCAAGTCGGATTATATCCCCTGTATCTGCTGGGGAAGGAATGCACGGTTTGCGAGCAACTTTGAGGTTGGCGCAAGGTGCGCGGTATGGGGCCGGATCCAGAGCAGGGAATATATGAAAAAGATATCAGAGGAGCAGTTGGAAAAGCGGGTTGCGTATGAAGTATCGGTGAGCAAGCTGGAGTTGGTCGGCGAATAGCGGAATATTATAAAAACAGTTGCTTCTGACGTATATCTGTGCTATGATATGCCATATACCGTGAAAATACATAGGAGACGGATGTGGAGATGGGAAGGATATCAATTTATAGCAGTGACGGGCAGGGGAAGGCTCCGGCTGCGTTAGGCAGGGCAGTGTGGCTGGCATGCAGCGGGAAGAATGTTGTGGTGATCCAGTTTTTAAAAGGGAAGGCGATGGATGGCTCGGGATTTTTCCGCAGGCTGGAACCGGAAATCAAAGTATTCTGTTTTGAGAAAACAGACGAGGATTTTACGAAGCTGTCACAGGAGCAGCGGGAAGAGGAAGTCTGCAATATAAAAAACGGGCTGGCTTTTGCAAAGAAAGTACTTACGACAGGGGAATGCGACCTTCTTATTCTGGACGAGGTACTCAGATTGGTAAACAATCATATTATAATGGCAGAGGATCTGAAAAACCTGTTGGGGATCGGCAGGGAAACGGAAACGGACATTATTATGACCGGAACGGTTTTGGACGATGGGATCCGTGCCCTGGCGGATGAAGTGGTAACGGTGCAGGTTACATCGCCTTAACACGCTCTGGTGTTCCGGAAAGGGAGCCGGCCTGCAGATTGTTTTTCAGAAACCGGAAAACATGGATTGACAGTTATGCCGCGCAATGGTATGATAAGTTCATAAGTTAGAGATAGAGGTTGCGGGTTTTATCAGTACTTTTCCGGATGTGGCGGGCACAGGCGAAGGAGAGGAAAGGGAAATCCGCCGAAAGGATGTGGCATCCGCGGCCATGGCCTTGGGGATACAGTTAAGAGCTGTATAACTGTCATCGCTGTGATGGAGCGCTATCCGAGGTTAAGGTGAGAACAGGAAGAGTCCTGCAGGGCGGGATTTCATTGTTGAGTAATCACAAGCCGGCGCGTATCGTGCCGGCTTTGTTTACCTTATAGGGGGCTGCGCCGTCCGGGTGCATGCATTGGGACGCCCGGCAGATTTTTGTAGGAAAGAAAACAAGGAGGTAAGTGGAATGGCTGTTTTTAAAGGTGCAGGTGTGGCGATTGTTACGCCTTTTAAGGAAAATGGGGATGTAAATTATGAGAAGTTTGCGGAACTGGTAGAATTTCAGGTTAATAACGGAACGGACGCGATTATTGTGTGCGGGACTACCGGCGAAGCATCCACTTTAACGCATGAGGAGCATCTTGATGTCATTAAATACTGTGTGGAGAAGGTGGCCGGAAGGGTTCCGGTAGTAGCCGGCACCGGTTCTAATTGCACGGAAACTGCAATTTATCTTTCGAAGGAAGCGGAGAAGATAGGTGCGGATGCAGTCCTTCTGGTGACGCCGTATTATAATAAAGCGACGCAGAAGGGACTTTACAATCACTTTAAAGCAGTTGCGGATTCCATTAAGATTCCTGTAATCCTGTATAATGTCCCGGGCAGGACAGGATGCAATATCCAGCCTGAGACTGTGGTAAAGCTGTGCAGTGAGGTGGAAAATATTGTGGGTGTAAAAGAGGCCAGCGGCAATATTTCCCAGGTGGCTAAAATAATGGCACTGGCGGACGGGAAAGTGGATCTCTATTCGGGAAATGACGACCAGATTGTACCGCTGCTTTCTTTGGGCGGCAAAGGGGTGATTTCCGTGCTGTCCAATGTGGCGCCGAAAGAAACCCATGAGATATGCAGCAGATTTTTTGAGGGTGACGTGGCCGGAAGCTGCGCGCTGCAGTTAAAAGCCCTGGAACTGTGCGAGGCATTGTTCTGCGAGGTAAACCCGATTCCGGTGAAGAAGGCCCTGAACCTGATGGGCATGGGGGCGGGTTCTTTGCGGATGCCGCTTTCCGATATGGATGAAGAGAAGGTGCCGAAGCTGGAGAGGGCGATGAAGAATTTCGGGATTATCTAGTACACCGTTTTCTTAATCCTCGTATACAAAGTGCTTGATATTTGCATCAGTGCAAGGCGGAGGAAGGAAGCGATGCGGTGGCATCGTTGACTGACGACAACGCGGCAATGATGCAAATAGCGAGTGCTTGGTATATGAGGAATTAAAAAACGGGGTACTGGTACTCCATCCAGCAGAAATTAGTTAGGTCGTTAACTATAATATATGCAGAAGCGGAAACGGGGTAAGGAAAAATGATAAAAGTAATTATGCACGGCTGCAACGGCAAGATGGGACAGATGATTACCGGGCTGATTGCGGCGGATGAGGAAATAGAAATTGCGGCAGGGGTGGATGCTTTTGACGATGGCCGGAATGCGTATCCTGTGTTTAAGAGCATAGGGCAGTGTGACGTGGAGGCGGATGCTGTCATTGATTTCAGCACTGCATCTGCGGTAGACGGCCTTTTGGAGTATTGTGCCGGGAAGGGCCTGCCCTGTGTGCTCTGTACTACAGGGCTTTCGGAAGGGCAGCTTATGAAGGTGAAGGAGGCTTCCGCAAAAACGGCGATATTGAAATCAGCCAATATGTCCCTGGGCATTAACATGCTTTTAAAACTGCTGAAGGAGGCGGCGGGGATACTGGCGCCTGCGGGTTTTGACATGGAAATTGTGGAAAAGCATCACAGCCAGAAGGTGGATGCGCCCAGCGGCACGGCATTGGCCCTTGCCGATTCTATCAATGAGGAACTGGGAAATGCGTATGAATATGTATATGACAGGAGCGGCCGCAGGCAGAAACGCCCGAAAAAGGAGATAGGGATTTCGGCAGTCCGGGGCGGTACGATTGTGGGCGACCATGATGTGATTTTTGCCGGGGAGGATGAAGTGATTACTTTTTCCCATACTGCTTACTCGAAGGCAGTGTTCGGGAAAGGGGCGGTGCAGGCGGCAAAGTTCCTGGCAGGGAAACCGGCTGGCCTGTATGATATGAGCGATGTCATTGGTTAACGGAGGGGGACAGAAGTCAGGATGAAGGATTTGGAGCTGAAATATCTGCGGAGCCTGTCACATCAGTACCCGACGATTGCGGCGGCATCTACAGAAATCATAAATCTGCAGGCGATCTTAAGCCTGCCCAAGGGGACAGAACATTTCCTTACGGATATACATGGGGAGTATGAACAGTTTAACCATGTGCTGAAAAACGGTTCCGGTTCCGTGAGGCGCAAAATTGACGAGGAATTTGGCATTACATTAAGCAATAAAGATAAGAAGAGCCTGGCGACGCTGATTTATTATCCGAAGGAAAAGCTGGATCTGGTGCTGCAGGAAGAGGAGAACATAGAGGACTGGTACAAGATAACCCTGCACCGCCTGGTACAGATTACAAAGAGGGTGTCGTCCAAATATACCCGTTCCAAGGTAAGGAAAGCGCTCCCTAAGGATTTTGCCTATGTGATAGAGGAACTGATTACGGAAAAGGCGGAGATCCAGGATAAGGAGGCTTATTATAATGAAATCATCCATACGATTATCCGGATTGACCGGGCGCAGGAGTTTATCGTCGCGCTCAGTGAATTGATACAGAGGATGGTGATTGACCATCTCCATATCGTGGGGGATATTTTTGACAGGGGCCCGGGGCCGCATATTATATTGGATACGTTAAGCCGTTACCATTCTGTGGATATCCAGTGGGGGAACCACGATATTGTGTGGATGGGGGCGGCGGCCGGAAGCCTGGTCTGCATAGCCAATGTAATACGGCTGTCGGCGCGTTACGGGAATCTGGACACTCTGGAAGAAGGGTACGGGATCAACCTGATACCTCTTGCGACTTTTGCACTGGAAGCATACGGCGAGACGGACTGCAGCGCTTTTTCCATAAAATATAATACGGATTATAATACGAAAGATTTGAGCCTGGATATGAAAATGCATAAGGCGATTTCCATACTGCAGTTTAAACTGGAAGGGAATCTTATTATGCGCCGCCCGGAGTTCCGGATGGAGGACCGCCTTCTTTTGGACAAGGTGGATTATGAGAACAAAACCGTTACGATAGGCGGCCAGGTATACCATATGAAGGATGTGGATTTCCCTACGGTGGATCCAGCGAATCCTTATGCCCTGACACCGGAGGAGGAGCAGGTCATGGAACGGCTCCGGCAGGCTTTTGTCAAATGTGATAAACTGCAGTCCCATGTGCGTTTCCTGTTTGCCAGGGGCAGCCTGTATAAGGTTTATAATTCCAATCTGCTTTATCATGGGTGTGTCCCTCTGGATGAAAACGGGGATTTCAAATCCGTTACCATAGACGGGGTATCCTACCGGGGCAAGGCATTGTATGATGTGCTGGAGCAGTATGCCCGGAAAGGTTATTATTCCCGGAACAACCCGTCCGAAATGCAAAAGGGGCAGGATATGATATGGTACATCTGGGCGGGGCCTAATTCACCGGTGTTCGGGAAGGATAAGATGGCGACTTTTGAACGTTATCTGGTGGAAGAGAAGGAGATCCAGGCGGAGCATAAGAACAGCTACTACCGCCTTCTTGACAATGAAGATATTATCAACAAGATTCTGGAGGAATTTGGGCTGAGCACCATCCATTCCCATATTGTCAACGGGCATGTTCCTGTGGAACTGAAGAAGGGGGATTCACCGATCAAATGCGGCGGGAAGCTGCTCATTATAGACGGCGGTTTTTCGAAAGCATATCAGGGCAAGACCGGGATAGCGGGTTATACGCTGGTGGCTAATTCCCATGGGATGCGCCTGGTGGCCCATGAGCCCTTCGAGTCTATGGAGGCGGCGATACGGCGGGAGTCGGATATTTTTTCTGATTCCGTTATTTTGGAGACAAGCAATACGCGTATCAGCGTGGCGGATACGGATATCGGCGCGGAGCTGAGGGAAAGTATCCATCAGTTGGAAGAACTGCTGAAGGCTTACCGGGAGGGTGTGCTGGTGGAAAGGACTATGGTGTAGCGGGTGTCCGTGTAAAAATCCGGGGAAAGGGTTCCCCGGATTTTGAGAAGAAGAGACGGTTCGGTATATGGCTTTATTTTTTGGTCGTAGTGCCTGTGTTGTTGTCATTGCCGATGACGTCGTTTATGCCGTCGGCTATATCGTCGACAACATCGCCTACGGCATTTCCGGCGTCATCAAGGATGGAGCCGTCATTGTCTGTATTTGTGCCGTTTCCTACTGTGCCGTCTGTGGCATCGTTAACATTGCTGTCGGAAGCGTTGGAGCCAGTGCCGGTCGTATCGTCCGTTGTGCCGGTATTGTTTGTTGTACTGCCTGTGGAATCGGAACCTGTGTTTGCCCCGTTTGTTGTGCCTCCTGCTGTGCCGGTGCCTGTTGCATTATTGCCTGTTCCGGTTGTTGTGTCCCCGGCACCGTTTGTGTTATTTGAGTTGTTGGTAGTTGTTCCGTTGGAATTGGAATTATCCGTGTTTGTTTCGTTGGAGTTTGTTCCATTGGAATTGGAACCGTTTCCGGAATTGGAGCCTGTTGCCCCGTTGGAATTGCTGTTGCTGTCATTCGTGGTATTGCCGTTATTTGTTTTGTCGTCATTGTTCCTGTTACCGCAGGCGGCGACGAAACTCAGCATGAGAACCATCAGAGAAACTGATATCAGTTTTTTGCTGTTTTTCATAATTTTCCCTCCGTTTTCTTAAAAATACATTTTAAGTGCAACATTTAGAAATGTTGTATTAGTATTATGTTCATGAATGAAAAAAATATACAAAGGATTCGATGGCATTTCAATATCGTTAACTTAAGCTTCCCGTGGTGCCGCAAGCCATATACCACGCCGCTTTCGGCGGGGTGGTTCATCGTGATAATGGGGCGTGACAGGCAGAACGGATGTCTGGTTCCCGGCCGGATGGGAGAACCAGGAAAGGAGAGTGGGAAAATGGATTTCAGGCCGTGTATTGATATACATGACGGGAAAGTAAAACAGATTGTTGGAGGAAGTTTGAGAGATGAAGCGGGAGCTGTCAGGGAAAACTATGTTTCGGAGCAGGATGCCTCTTTTTTTGCTTTATTATATAAAAAAAAGAAAATAAAGGGCGGGCATGTGATTATGCTGAATCCGGAAAGCAGCGAGTATTATGGGGCTACCAAAGCGCAGGCGCTGGCTGCTTTGAAGGCTTATCCGGGAGGGCTGCAGGCTGGCGGGGGTATCCGTCCGGATAATGCCTGTGAATTTCTGGATGCCGGGGCAAGCCATGTGATCGTTACTTCTTATGTCTTCCGGGAGGGGAAGATACATTACGGGCGTTTGAAGGAACTGGTGTCCGAAGTCGGCAGGGATAGGCTGGTGCTGGATTTAAGCTGCCGGAAAAGGGACGGGAGATATTATATTGTGACCGACAGGTGGCAGAATTATACGGATGTGGAAGTGGACAGGGATACTTTGGACGAGTTTTCTTCTTACTGCGACGAATTTCTGATCCATGCGGTGGATGTGGAGGGAAAGGCTGACGGCATTGAGCGGCCGGTTGTTGCTTTGCTTGGGGAATGGGGGAAAATTCCGGTGACATATGCCGGAGGAGTTCATGATTTCCGTGATTTGGAGCTTTTGCGGATGCTGGGAAAGGGGAAGGTAAATGTTACGATCGGAAGCGCCCTGGATATATTCGGTGGGAATATGGGATTTCAGGATGTGCTGGAATTTGTCGGGAAGCGTTGAAGGGAGAGGGGAAGAAGAAATTCCACCTGCGCTGCCGGGAGCTGCCGGGAGGGTACAGGGCGCCAACCGCACAGGCGGAAGAAATTTAGGGCAAAAAAGAACCTATCCGATGTAAGATAGGTTCTTTCCTTAATCCGTTACCAAATCTGTTACCATATTACAAAATCTAATGGAAATCCATTAAAAACAATGAAAATATTATATCATACAAAACTTTAAATATTAGGACACCATTTAAAGTGGAACATTGTGCAACGTAAACACTAAATAATGTAAAACATTGAACAAGGTAAAACATTGTTTATAATAGAAAGCATAACAATATTTATAAAAAGGCACATGTTGATACTGATTAATGAGTTATAATCTTTTTCTTATAACTTTGTTACGTTTACGGCCTGGGGTCCCTTTTCGCCATTAACTACTTCAAATTCTACGGAAGCGCCTTCTTCAAGGGATTTGAAACCTTCCATATTAAGCCCTGAGTAGTGTACGAATACATCATTACCCTGTTCATCGGAGATGAAACCGTATCCTTTTTGGTTATTAAACCACTTTACTGTACCTTTGTTCATTTCTGATACCTCCAAAAAATTATATATCTTATTGTGCTGTTAAGCGACAAATTTAGCTTAACATATGTGGAAGGAAATGTAAAGAAAAATCGTGAAAATATTTTGAAATCTTTTGAACAGGGCAGAGCTTTTGGTCGAGTAGACTTGTCTCGTAAGAGGCAAGTCTACTCGACCGATCTTTTGCAGGCCGGATAGATGGGATGGAAGGATATAGACAGAATTAAGAAGAAAAGGAAATTTGTTTAGTTTCGTGAGCGGGCAATATGGTGTTTTCAATATAATTATGCAGATAAGATAAATACAGGACGGGAAATAGATGGTATGATATAAAAAGATTAGATAAAGTAATTTATTTAATCTTGTAAAATTCCCCTTTTACATGAAGAAGAATGCCTGCTTTTGAGCAGGCATTCTTTTTTTGGAAAGATGCCGTACGGAATCAGGAGGGAATATGCCGGCAAGAGCCGACGGGTGCCCGGCGCGCGGGCGGGGGAAGTTTTCCCCTGCCCGGTTAGGCGGGAGGCGGGAAAGCGCCTCTGAGATAATTATTTTTTAAACATATATTACCAAATTATTAAATAAAGTTGTGTTTTATAAGGTATTTGTGGTAAAATAAGAATAGTTACTGGAGGTGACATATTGTATGAGGCTTAATTTGCGGAGAAGTAAAGTCAGTTATACGGTCATGATAATGTCTGATTCTGCCAAGAAGCATCATAAGGAATTTCACATCAGGGCAGGGGCGGTAGGCTTTGTTTCATTTGTTGCGTTTACTTTGTTTGTGGTTACTGTTTGTTATGTGGTGTACAGTTCCATTACACTATCCAATTCCGGTGAGCGCAACCAGAGGCAGTTGGAACAGATTGCGCAGATGAAAGAGACGAATGAGCAGCTAACGCAGGAAAAAGAAGGGCTGGAAGAGGAAATAGCAAAACTGGAGGATAAAATATCCATACTGAGCGATACCGTAAATCAGAAGGTGGAGGCAGAGCAGGCCCTGGAGGCAAAGATCGAGGAGGAACATATTCCGAAAGGCTTTCCCATGAGCGGTACGGCGCAGATAAAGGAAGCGGAAGACGGGGAGGCACAGGATGGCGGGGAGGACGGGGAAACGCAGGGAATGCGTCCCAATGCAGAGCAGAAGGAGGTTATTTTTACTGCGGAAGAAGGGACTAACGTGACTGCATCCGGTGCCGGGATTGTGCTGCTGATAAATGAGGATGCGCAGTACGGCAATGTCATCAGCATTGACCATGGCAACGGGTATGTTTCCGTATACCGTAACGGAGGCAATCCTATGGTTAAGGAGGGCAGTGAGGTTACGAGAGGCGCCATTTTGTATGTGGTTGGTGAGAAGAACAAGGATACTGGTTATAGTATCAGCAAGGATGATACATATGTGGATCCTATGGAATTGATTGAAATCAACGGATAGAAAGCAGTGTCAAATAAGGAGGAGAGTATGTTGAAAAGAAAGACTACGGAACAGGTAAATGCAAAGATCGGAAGTATTATCGGTGCTGACATGGTGGTGAAAGGGGACATTGAGGCGACGGAGGCGATCCGCGTTGAGGGGAATGTAACCGGTGATGTGAGTTCGGAAGGGACGCTGGTAATTGCCTCTACCGGCAAGGTAGTAGGAAATATTAAGGGGAATAATATAATGATTGCCGGAACGATAGAGGGAGATCTTGTTTCGGGCGGCAGGACGGAAGTGGCTTCTACCGGGAAGATTATAGGGAATATCCGCACAAAGAGCCTGATTGTGGATGAAAACGCTGTATTCCAGGGGCAGTGTACCATGAATCCGAATGGTTTTACGGCAATGCAGCCTGCGCTTGCGGATAAGGAGATGGAGCCGGAAGCAAATGACAATGCGGGGGAATATTAACGGAAGGCGGATTTTGGATTTTGGAAGCTCCAGGCAATGTCTTTTGGCATCCTGGAGTTTCTTTTTATGCACAGGGGTGCGTAAGGAAATTAGCAGCTTTGCTGCACGCACCCCGC
>CANDKY010000119.1 GCA_947385425.1 uncultured Lachnospiraceae bacterium
CCGAATTTGATATAAAAACTAAGATTAAGGAGGATAACTATGAACAAAGCATATGCAGGCGGAAGCATTGAATACTTTGGAACGTTCGTTTTTCATAAGAATCAGTGTCTTAACACCGCCGGAAAGGGCGGTAGGGGCAATCTTCCCCATAACAGGGTTGTCAATTACCGCGCTGTCCAAAACAATGGATTTATCCACATCCAAAATCATTTCCCTGGCAACAGGATCGGTGATCCATTTATCTTCATATACGTTTTTGAAATATACTGCGGTATTGAAAACTGCCCCTGGCATATTTCCGTAATAAACATTGAGCATTTCTGTGAGCCTCACTTGATAAATAACCTATATAAAACAGCCTTTCATAAATAGCCTGTTAGTTTATGCTTTTGGTCATAAATGATTCTCTTATTATACTTGAAATCTGGAGGAAATGCAAAAATTTTTCCGCCTGTGCAGTTTACGGGTTATGGATATAAAGACGAATATATTGACTTGAAATGTTATTATAAAAGCGTTACAATAAAACAACCGTATTTAAACAGGATTACTCTTGCTGTCGGGATTCTTTTTACAGTTCCTAACGTTACCCAAAGGCGCTGATAAGATCAGCACTGATTCAAGGGCGCAAGCACAGGGATACGCAAAGTTTCAAAAGGGGTATGACGATACAATGGAAGAAAATATACAAAATATGAGAAGGAAAACAGATTTATGAATACATTGTATTCCGGTCCGGATAGTCTGGATGTTATGGAACAATTAGAGGACGGAAGTTACGATTTTATTTATTTGGCTCCACCGCACTTTACCGGTGCGCAGGGATTCGAATACTTTTTCGGGGACTGTTTACGGGAGTATTCGGATTATATAGAAAAAATCATTGAGAATTCTTTCCGGCTTGTCAAAGAAGACGGCGTGACGGCCTTTTTGTCTCCGGGCCGGGAGTATGCCGATATCAATTACCGGCTTATGATGGATCAGTTTTTTTGTTCTTCCAGGCATATTACAATTGAAAAGAGGCTGAATCCTGCCACTTCAAATCCCGATAACAATTACAGCCTGTATTTTTATTCGAAATTAAAGGATTTTGAATTTCCCGGGCTGAAGGAGCTGAGGCCCATAGAGGAATTTCCGGAACATGACGGGCATGATTATTTTAAAAAGAGATCTCCGTACCGGCTGGGTTCTTTAATTCCTAATTTCATATATGAATGGCAGGGTATAGTGCCGCCGCCGGGCAGGTGCTGGATCGGTAATCGCGAAAAGATGGATGAATTATACCAGAAGAACCGTATTCTCATCGAGGGCGGGAAGGTATGGATTAAAGATTATCGATCGGAGAACCCGACAACGGTATCTTCGGTGTGGAAATCCCATGATGGGACAAGATTAAACTCATTTCTTGATTCACAGAGTATAGACAGGATGTTTTCCATGTTTGCAGGGCGGGGAAGCAAAGTCCTGTGCCCTTTTGACAGGGATGGGAAATTTTCGCTGATGGCAGATGCCAGGGGGATTGTATGGACATCGGTATTCCTTGATGTGGGCAGGAGGGACAATTTGGTTAGTGATATCCCAAAGGGGCATTACAGGCTGGTAAGGGAAATACCGGCCGGCGCGGGAAGGGTATATAAGAAAGATATTGTAACCAATGTCAGCGATATTTCCGAATTGAAGGACAGGGTAAAGCAATTAACGAAGGATGTGCAGAAGATACAGCTTTCCATAGGGATGGACGATAATTCTGAAATTTCCGTAGATGCGGTCATTGAGAAAATCCATCAGCAGGTGTCGGAGGTCCTGTCGGCTTTCAGCATAGAGGGCTGCCTGCCGGAGGCCGAGAGATGGCTCAGCCCCTATTGGAACCGGCTGGAGCCGGAGTCCCGGCACTTTATACCGACAGGGCTGCTGCTTTACAATCAGTTTGGCGGAGAGCCGGGTATGGATATGGCCCCGATAATGATAGAATATTGTAAGTCGCTGGAAAAAGAACTGTTCAAAAAGATGTTCTTTGGCTATATTAAGGATCTGATAGACAGGGGGGTTCGTATCGGCGAGGAGTTTCCCGAAGCATTTCAGAGAAGAAATACCTCCGTTTTTGCGGAGTTCCTTGAAAACTGTACCAATGCAAAAAAGGAGCATCCGGAGGAATGGAAGTTTGAGATGGGGAAGATGGCTTATGTTTTGCAGGCGGCCCTTGTGAGGGACCCGAGGGAAAATATTATAAAGGATTTCAGAAATTACCTGGATCGGATATTTGACCGCCGGTTTTTCCGGGAGCGCTTTATGGATCAGTTAAGTATTGTGACGAGGCTGAGGAATTCATGCGCCCATCCTTCTATTGTGGACAGTGATGCCGTGGAGGAAGGAAAGGAAATCATCCGGAATAAACTTCTGGCAATTTTAAAATATTATTTGGAAGGTTGAAATGTCCCATCGGTTCGGCGCTGTTTTTGCGTACAGTGATATAAGGGACTGTCCGGAAATAACTTGTGCAATTTACTTGCCTTTTTCTCCGGCATAATCACCTAAGGATATGGAAAACATGATTGGGAAAAGTGTTTGCAGGAAATGGATATTTTTGGTCCTTGCGGTGTTTCTGCTGATTACCGGGCTTATCATCCGCCAATATAAAAAGCAGGAAACGGAAGGCTCCATTATACAGGCCGTCATTGAGGGGCTTCCAAATTATCAGGATGAGATTGAAAGCTGGGGATATCAGGTATCCGTACTGCCGAAAATGACCGGGGAGCCGGAAAACGCAGGATTTATGCGGTATTATTGGGAATCAGCCGGCCCGGTTTTGGTATTGGAGGATTCGGACGGCGGGATGTACTGCTTTTATTATGGTTTTGACCAATATATCAGTGAAAGGGCTTGCAAAGAGAATATGATGCTGTTTTCGGTCAGCCAGTATGATGAAAAGGAATACAGGGATGTCCTGAAAACAGTCCGGCTGCAAATTTGCAAGAGGGATATAAGGCAGGGGCCCCTTTTTGAAAACAGGGCGGATGCGGGTTCCAAAGGCCGCTATGACGTGACAGTCTGTGTTGAAATAACGGCGGAGCCTTTGGAAGGAGGAGGCGAGGTGCCTGTCTTTGGAGGCGGTTTCTTCGAAACGGATTATTGCAGCAATAATTTTGAAGAATGCCGTTTGTGGAATGGAATAGACCCCGCAAGCGCAAACCGCTATTCCGATCATAATATCAAGGGGGAATACAGTGCGGCGCAGTTACAGGAATTTTACAGGAAGGGGCTGGAACTGCAGGGAAAGCTGATTGAAATGTATAACTCGCAGATAAGGAACGGGAAACATGGGCAGGCAGCGGGAGGAGTGGCTTATGGGTTTTTACCTGAATCCGGACAATGAGGGGTTTTGGAGGGCAGTCTGTTCAGAGATTTATGTGGATAAAACGGGGCTGATTGCATATACAAATAAATATTTAAATACGGAACAGCTATATATCTGTGTCAGCAGGCCGAGGCGTTTCGGGAAGTCGATGGCCCTGAAGATGCTTGCGGCTTATTATAGCCGGGGCTGTGATTCAAGGGAATTATTTGCGTCATACAGGATAGGGAGCGAGGAAGATTTTGAAGTGCATCTGAATAAATATGATGTGCTTTTCCTGAATATGCAGCAGTTCTTAATAGAAGCGGAAGACCGGGCCATAACGGAATACCTGGAGCAGGAGGTGCTTGAGGAGCTTCGGGAAGAGTATGGGGAATATTGGAGGAGGGACATAGGACTGGCCGCTACTTTGCGGAAGATTTATGTCAAAACAAAGAAAAAATTTATTTTCCTGATAGATGAGTGGGATTGTGTGATGCGTGAAAGGCAGGAGTCGGAAGCTGCGCAGAAGAAATATCTTGATTTTTTGCGGAACCTTCTGAAAGATCAGCCTTATGTGGCTCTTGTTTATATGACGGGGATTCTGCCTGTAAAGAAGTATGGGCAGCATTCCGCGTTAAATATGTTTTGGGAGTATTCCATGGTAAACCAATATGTTTTTGAGGAATACACCGGTTTTACGGAGGATGAGGTTAAGGAGTTGTGCGGGCGGTATGGTATGGATTTTAAGGAAACAGGCAGTTGGTATGACGGATATATGTTCAGACGTTTTAAACATGTCTACAATCCGAGATCTGTGGTGGCGGCAATGAGCTGCCGGAGTTTTTCCGGTTATTGGAATTCTACGGAAACTTATGATGCATTGAAAATTTATATAGATATGGATTTTGACGGCCTTCGGTCTGATATCGTGAGGATGTTCAGCGGAGGGCGCATCAGAGTAAATACATTAAGTTTTCAGAATGATATGTGTAATTTCAGGACGAAAGATGACGTATTCACATTGTTGATCCATTTAGGTTATCTTGCATACGATTTTGAGAAGGGGGAAGCCTTTATTCCAAATAGGGAGATTACAGGAGAGTTCGAAAATTCCATGAGTGCCGGCGGCTGGGCGGAGGTTATGGATGTCCTGAGGGGCAAAGCAATAGGAAAGCAGGAATGTGCCGGGACTGCTGAGGGGCAGCGGAAGCTGCGGGAGGAATTGGAATACGTATGAATGTGCGGGAATTGATTTTGGATATGCTGCTTCAGATGGAGGCGGAGGGGGCTTACAGTAATCTGCTGATAAGGGATGTACTGGATAAGTACGATTATTTAGAAGCAAAGGACAAGGCTTTCGTGAAGCGGGCCGCGGAGGGGACAGTGGAGCGGAGGATTCAGATAGACTATGTGCTGGATCATTTTTCCAAGGTGCCGGTGAAGAAGATGAAACCGCTGATCCGCTGCCTGATGCGGATGAGTGTATACCAGATCCTTTTTATGGACAGTATCCCGGACGCAGCGGCCTGCAACGAGGCGGTGAAGCTGGCGGCAAAGCGTAAGTTCGGGCAGTTGAAAGGGTTTGTGAACGGGGTGCTGCGTAATATTTCCAGGAATAAGGAAGGGATAGGGGGGATTTATCCTGACCGGGAAAAAGAGCCGTTAAAGTATTTGTCGGTTTTTTATTCCATGCCCGAATTCCTTGTGTCTATGTGGCTGGAAGACTATGGGATGGAGCGGACGGAAAAGATGCTGCGGGCAATGCTGGAAGTGCATCCGGTGACTATAAGGGTGCGGCAGGATGTAAAGGCAGGAAGGGACGGAACAGGCAGAGGAGAAAATGGAATAAAAGACGGGGACGAAACGGAAGTAAAGGCCGGAGACGGAAAAGAAGAAGTAAAGGGTGAAGACGGAAAAGAAAATGAAATATGCAGGATGAGGGAAAGCAGGTCAGGAAGGGGACAAGGAGACGGCAGGCAGGGCAGGATGGACACACTGCTTGGCAGAATCCGGGAAGCGGGGATTAAAGCGGAACCGCATCCCTACCTGGATTATGCTTTCTGCCTGACCCGCCTGGAAGGCGTGCGGAATATACCGGGCTTTGCGGAAGGGCTGTTTACGGTACAGGATGTAAGTTCCATGCTTGCCGTGGAATGCGCGGGGATCCGGGAAGGGGATTTCGTGCTGGATGTATGCGCCGCGCCCGGAGGGAAGGGAACCCATGCGGCGGAACGGCTGAACGGGACAGGAAAAGTGCTTTGCAGGGATATTTCGGAGGAAAAGGCGGCGCTGATCCGGGAGAATGTGAGGCGGCTGGGGCTTACCAATATAGAGATACAGGTTTATGACGGGAGGGTATATGATGAATCCCTTGGCGGGGAGGCAGATGTGGTACTGGCTGATTTACCCTGTTCAGGATTGGGCATACTTGGGAAAAAGAGAGACATAAAATATCATATCACCCCGGAGGGCTTACAGGAATTGCCCAGGCTGCAGAAAGAACTGCTGGATACTGTATGGAGGTATGTGAAGCCCCAGGGGACGCTGGTTTACACGACCTGCACCATCCGCAGGGAGGAAAATGAGGAGATCGCCCGGTGGTTTCTGGAAAACTATCCTTTTGTACCGGAGGATATCAGTGTCTTTCTGGAAAAGGTGCCGGGGAAGAAGACGGCGGGGGATGGGAGGCTCCAGCTCCTGCCGGGAGTACATGAAACAGACGGCTTTTTCATCGCAAAATTCAGAAGGAAAGGTTGAAGGGGCATTCTCCGGGAAGCTGCGGAACTGGAAACAGCCATATGCTGAAGAATGCCCGGGAAGATTTCAGGACGCAAGAGCGGCCGGAAATTTTCCCGGGCATTCTTTAGCATATGGCGGAACTGGAAACAGCAGCTTCCCACAGAATGCCCGGGAAGATTTCAGGACGCAAGAGCGGCCGGAAATTTTCCCATAGGGTGGGCATTCTGTGGGAAGCTGCGGAACTGGAATAGGAGAACAAAAACATTGGACTTTGTAGATACAGGTAATCAGAAGAGAGATATAAAATCGATGGCGCTGGAGGAACTGGCGGAGGAAATGCTTGCCATGGGTGAGAAAGCTTTCCGGGCAAAGCAGATATATGAGTGGATGCATGTGAAGCTGGCGGAGGACTTCGGGCAGATGACCAATCTGGCGAAAGGGCTGCGGGAAAAGTGCCGGGAGAGGTATGTTTATACGTGCTTAAAGCAGGTACGGGTGCAGGAATCGGCCATTGACGGGACGAAGAAGTTTCTGTTTGGGCTGGCGGACGGGAATATGGTGGAAAGTGTCTGGATGAAATATAAGCATGGGAACAGTGTCTGTATTTCTTCGCAGGTGGGATGCCGCATGGGATGTGCATTCTGTGCTTCCGGTCTGGACGGGCTGGAACGGAACCTGCTTCCCTCGGAGATGCTGGAGCAGGTATATGCCATTACGAGGCTGACCGGGGAGCGGGTTTCCCATGTGGTAGTGATGGGGACGGGCGAGCCGTTGGATAATTATGAAAATGTAGTAAAATTCATACGTCTTATAACGGACAGCAATGGTTTGAATATAAGCCAGAGGAATATAACCCTTTCTACCTGCGGGCTTGTCCCGCAGATGCGGGCGCTGGCCGGGGAAGGGCTGCAGATTACCCTTGCGCTTTCCCTCCACGCGGCAACGGACGGAAAGCGCCGGGAACTGATGCCGGTGGCAAATAAGTACCGTCTGGATGAACTGATGGAAGCCTGTGCATATTATTTTGAGAGGACGGGGCGAAGGATTACTTTTGAATACAGCCTGATAGCCGGCATGAATGACAAGGCAGGGGACGCGGAAGAACTGGCAGGGCTGGCAGGGCCGTTAAAATGCCATGTGAACCTGATTCCGGTAAATCCTATAAAGGAGCGGGCCTTCCGCCCGGGTACGCATAATGAGGCGGTGCGGTTTAAAGAGTTGTTGGGAAAGAAAGGGATCAATGCCACAGTGAGAAGGGAAATGGGCAGGGATATTGACGGGGCATGCGGCCAGCTCCGGCGCAAGGCAAGGACGGAGACGTAGCGGGCTGCGTTGATTAAATGGGGCAGGAAATTGTGAAAATTTTACAGGCTTGTCCTTTTTTCCAGTATGTGCTAAAATATTAAGGCATTATAATTATTTGATTTATGGCAGCAGGTTCGGAGGGCTTGGAGGTTTAGACGTGTTAAAGGCATATTCCATTACGGACATTGGAAAAAGAAGAAAACTGAATCAGGATTATGTGTTTGCATCGGATAAGCCGTTGGGCAACCTGCCGAATATATTTATTGTTGCGGACGGCATGGGAGGGCATAATGCGGGGGATTATGCGTCCAAGTATGCGGTGGAAACGGTAAAGGAAGAGATTGTGCGTTCTTTTGAGAAGAGTCCGGTGAAAATACTGCGGGCGGCGATAAGTTCGGCGAATGCCCATATCAGGAGGGCGGCACAGGAGGAAGAGGCACTTAGCGGCATGGGCACTACGATGGTGGCTGCCACATGCCTGGGAGATAGATACCTGGAAGTCGCCAATGTGGGCGACAGCAGGTTATATGTGGTAAACGACAGGAAAATTGAACAGATTACAAAGGATCATTCCCTGGTGGAAGAGATGATCCGTCTGGGAGGCATAGACAGGGCGTCGGCGAGAAGCCATCCGGATAAAAATATCATTACAAGGGCAATCGGGGTAGAAGACGAGGTGGAAGCTGATTTTTTCCATGTGGAGCTGGAGCCTGGGGATTTGGTACTGATGTGCTCCGACGGGCTCACGAATATGCTGGACGATGAGGAAATCCACATGATTCTTTCCAGCCAGGAGAGTGTGGAGGGAAAAGCGGAAGAATTGGTGAAAGCCGCTAATCTGAACGGAGGAAGGGATAATATTGCAGTGATTCTGATCAAACCGTTCAGCGAGTACTGATGTCGGGCTGCTGTGGAATGATTTTCTGTTTTGAAGAGGAACATTAGAAAATGTACGGGCGGACTTTGAAAGGAGCATCGTTATTGGGATGATTAAAATAGGAATGATAATTGGCGACCGTTATGAAATATTGGAGAAAATAGGCACAGGCGGCATGTCGGATGTATATAAAGCGAAATGCCATAAACTGAACCGCTATGTGGCAATCAAGGTGCTGAAACAGGAGTTTTCGGAAAATGCGAATTTTGTGAGTAAATTCCGTGTGGAAGCGCAGGCGGCCGCAGGGCTGATGCATCCGAATATCGTTAATGTATATGATGTCGGGGAAGAGAACAATGTTTATTATATTGTCATGGAACTGGTGGAGGGCATTACTTTAAAGAAGTATATTGAAAAAAAGGCGAGGCTTTCCGTAAAGGAGGCAATCAGTATTGCCATACAGATTTCCATGGGGATTGAGGCGGCCCATAATAACCATATCATTCACAGGGATATCAAGCCACAGAATATTATTATTTCCAAAGAGGGGAAGGTGAAGGTGACGGATTTCGGGATAGCCAAGGCGGCTACCAGCAATACTATTACATCCAATGTGATGGGTTCGGTCCATTATACTTCGCCCGAGCAGGCAAGGGGCGGTTACAGCGATGAAAAAAGCGATATTTATTCTCTCGGGATCACACTGTTTGAGATGCTGACAGGCAGAGTGCCTTTTAATGGGGATACGACGGTGGCGATTGCCATTAAGCATATCCAGGAGCCGATTCCGTCGCCCAGGGATTATATCCAGGAGATTCCGGTCAGTGTGGAACAGATTGTTTTCAAATGCTGCCAGAAGAGCCCTGACCGCAGGTATCAGACAATGGCTGATTTGATTGCGGATCTGAAACAGTCGCTGATCAGCCCGGATGAGGATTTTGTGAAAATCGTGAACCCGGATGAGGAAGCGTCCACCCGGATGATCACTGACAGGGATATGGTGCAGATAAAGAGGCAGTCAGGGCGGAGGGAATCCGCGGATGAAGCGCTGCGCCTGAAAAAGGATGTACAGCGCAGGGCGAGGCGGCCGGAACCGGAAGAAGAGGAAGAGTACGAAGAGGAAGTTTACGACGAAGAATATGCGGAGGAAGGGGAATATGAGGAGGAGCAGTACGAAGAAGGGCAGATATATGAGGACGAGGTAGAAGAGGCATACGAAGACGGAGGGGAAGAGGATGCCGGGGAAGAAGAGGATTATGACCCGAAGATGGAGCGGATTACAACGATCCTTGCCGTAGTGGCAGCCCTTGTCATCGGTTGTATCGTATTGTTTTTAGTGGGCAGGACGATGGGCATCCTTCCGTTTGGGAACGGGGAGGACAGCGCAGAAGCGGAGGAAGAAGAGGGGAAAGTGGAAATGCCCAAGGTAGTGGGCAGGCAGTTGGAGGAAGTAAGGCAGGAACTTCTGGGATTAGGGCTGAAACCGGAAGTGACTTACCAGGAAACAGATGAATATGAAGCTGGGTTAGTGCTGCGGTGCAATATTAATATCGGCGCGATGGTGGACAGTGAAACGGAAATCATCCTGACGGTCAGCGCTGGCGCCAGCGGGATTGAGGTACCGGATGTAGAGGGGGCTTCCACGGCGGAGGGAGTTTCGACTTTGGAGCAGAAAGGTTTTGTAGTGAACCGGACGGAAAGCTATGATGCACAGGTGCCGAAAGGGAATATTATTTCCCAGAACCCGGAGGGCGGCTCCAAGGCACCCTCCGGGTCTACTGTTACCCTCAGAATCAGCCAGGGGCCGGAGGAAAACAAAGTAAAAATACCGGATGTGATAGGGATAACGGAAATGGATGCCGTGGCCACTTTGACGGAACTGGGGCTTACGGTTGGAAGTATTACGGAAGTCAATAATGAGGATGCTTCGCTGGCAGGGCTGGTGTGTTATCAGAGTTACTCCGTGGGCACATATGTGGACAGCGGAACGGCAGTGGATCTCCGTGTCAGCCTGGGGCCGAAACAGGTCACTTACAGTTTCAGCGGCAGTATAAACCCTCCTACGCCGGAGGAGGATCCGGAGTACAGGGACGGCCTGGACGTAACGGTGAACATTGTGACTGCGGATGGCGTGTCGCTGTTGAATACAAACACGGTGTCTTTTCCAATTTCCGTGAATTATACGGGGATCCAGTCGTCTTCGGGCAGCGTTACCTTTACCTATACGGTGATAACGGATGCAGTTACGGATACCAATCCGGAAACCGGGGAGACTTTTACGACGGAAGGGACCGAGTCTGTGAAGACAGTGACAAGGGAACTTCAGTTCACGCCCGAAAATTAACGTGAAAAGAAGCTCTAAGGCGTCAAAGGACGCCGCCTAAGAGCTTCTAGGATTTGCCATGCGTAGCATTGGCAAATCCATTTCACGCAGAAAAACGCCGGGAAAGAGGCGTTTTTCCAGGTTTTTCATGGATGGATTTGTGCTGCCGCAAGGCGGCACATGTTGGTTAATCCTGATCTAAGTGTCTGCGGGAGCGGGCGAATGGGAGTTAGGGACTGTAAACAAATAATATAACAAACTTGCTTGTCTTTTTCTCTGATATCAAGTTACTACGTAATTGCCCACTATGCGCCTGATTTTTGGGCAGTACTCTCGAAGAAAAATCCTGCGTAAGTTTACCATATGATTTGTTTACAGTTCCTTAGCGGGGATTTTGACGGTAGGGAGCATAAGGGTTGGATGGGAATGATGCTTGGGAAGATCGTGAAGGGCATAGCCGGTTTTTATTATGTCTATGTAAATGGGGATGCGGGAGAAAGCGGGAAGGTATATGAGTGTAAGGCGAAAGGGATATTCCGGAAGGAGAACAGGAAGCCGCTGGTCGGGGATGACGTGCGGATGGAAGTGTTGGGGGAGGGAGAAGGGACAGGGAATATCGTGGAGCTTCTTCCGCGCCGCAGTGAACTGATACGGCCTGCCGTGGCTAATATTGATCAGGCTTTGGTAATTTTTGCTGTTGCAAGGCCGGAACCGAATTATAATTTGCTGGATCGTTTTCTTATTATGATGGAGCAGCAGGGGCTTGAAAGTATCATTTGCTTTAATAAGCAGGATATCGCGTCTCCCGGGGAGTCGGAAGGGCTTTTGCAGGCGTATGGTTCCTGCGGGTATCGGGTATTATTTACCAGTGCAGTAAGTAAGGAAGGGATTGACGGGCTGAAGGAGCTCCTTTACGGCAGGACTACTGTGGTGGCGGGGCCGAGCGGGGTGGGGAAGTCTTCCGTTATCAATTGCCTGAGCCCGTCGGCAGGGATGGAAACGGGGGATATCAGCCGTAAAATCGGCCGGGGCAGACATACTACCAGGCATTCGGAGCTTATAGCTCTTTGTGAAAATACTTATATTATGGATACGCCGGGGTTTACTTCGCTGAAATTGTTTCAGATGCAGAAAGAAGAACTGGAGGGTTTTTATCCTGAATTTGCGGAATACAGGAATGGCTGCAGGTTTGCGGGCTGCGCCCATATGAGCGAGCCCGGGTGTAAGGTGAAGGAGGCGCTGCAGGAGGGGAGGATCAGCCGGATACGGTATCACAATTATCAGCTTCTGTACCGGGAACTCCAGGAGAGCAGGAGGTATTGAGATGCTTCGGAGGTATGTATGAAAAGAAGAATGCCTTTGGTACTGGCTGCCATAACCTTTCTTTTATGTTTTTTGCTGAACTGGTACAGAGATCATTTGTTTAATACATTGTTTCTTTTTTGCTTTCTGTTGGATATACCGGTTGTCGTGTTGTTTTTTGCCGTATTTATTTACGCGGTAGCCTGCCTGGTGAAAAACGGCAGGAATGTTATGGCCTGGGCGGCTGTGGGGATGCTTGTTTTCACTGCGGCCGTGGTTTTATGTTTTCCGTTCAGGGAAGCAAAAACCAGGCTGGAGCTGGCATTGTATGAGGCGGAGAGGCTGGAAGTAATAGCGCTTATCAGGGAGGATAAGTTGTATTGTGACAGTATGGGAAATGTGAGAATGCCGGAAAAGTACAGGATGCTGTCATCGGACGGGAATGTGGTGGTATATGAGAAGGAGGAGGAAACGGTGGTATCTTTTTGGGTGTTCCGTGGAATGCTCAGCGGTTCCGTGGAACTGATTTATTCCACAGGGGGCGAAGAGCGGATCCGGCAGAATGAGTCAGGGCATCCTATCGTAAGTATTGCAGAGCTGAAAGAGGGCTGGTATTATGTGATAACGGACTACTGACCGTTTTTTTGTTATACACAGGGGCGTACAGAGGAAGCATCCGCCTGCGCAGCGTGCGCCCTGCGCGGCGGGTAGGGGAGAAGGTTATTCCCTGCCCGGTTCCTTCTGTGCGGAAGCGGCTGGATTTATGATGCCGTATTGGGATATCGTGATAGTTGCTGGCATGGAGAAGGGACAGCAGCCGCCCGGGCGGAGGGGCTTTGCGGGTGAACGGGATATTGGCGGAGAGGATATGGGGGAGGGGACGGTTTCCGGCAGGAAAGGATCAGGCGTGAATCATACAATATTAATTCTGGTTGTGAGTTTCGGCACCGTAAATAAGCAAAGCTGCCGTCTGGCAATCGGCGCCATAGAGGAAGAGATAGGAAAGGCATTCCCGGATTGTGAGGTGCGCAGGGCTTTTACCAGCCGGTTTGTCATAGACAGGCTGAAAGGGTTGGACGGGGCAGAAACGGATCATGTAACGGAAGGGCTGGAACGGGCAGTGAAAGAGGGAATAGCAAACCTGGCTGTCCAGCCTACTTTTTTGACAAAGGGGCAGGAGTATACAAAACTTGCCGGGCTCCTGAAACAGTACGAGGGCAGGTTCAGGCGGATCGTGTTTGGAGAGCCGCTGCTTTCCGGTAATGCAGATTTGGATATGGTGGCAAAGGCGGTTGGGGAGAAGCTGTCTTTATATGATGACGGGAGGACGGCAATTTGTCTCATGGGGCATGGTACGGAAGGGGAATCCAACCGGGTTTATACCAGGCTCCAGGAGAAAATGAGAGAGACAGGATATGGGGATTTTTATATCGGAACAATGGAATCAGAGCCTTCTTTGGCGGATATTCTTTTGCATTTAAAAGAAAAGGGTATATATGAAAGGGTGGTCCTGAGCCCGCTGATGATGGCGGCGGGGAAACACGTTTATGAGGAAATGGCCGGGGATAAGGACGGTTCCTGGAAGAGAATAATGCAGGGCAGGGGCTATGAGGTGGAGTGCCTGACGGAAGGGTTAGGGCAGATGCCCGCTGTCCGGAAGGTTTATGTGGGGCACGTGCGGGCGGCGCTGGAACAGCTTTGCTTGTGAACCAATGTCATTAACTTGAGGTTTTCGGCAAAACTCAAAAGTTTATGTTAACCAAAAACCAGGAGCTTGCTTTGCTTTCGGAGGGGCACGTCCTGTCTTTTTGCATCGTTTTGGATGGAGGT
>CANDKY010000120.1 GCA_947385425.1 uncultured Lachnospiraceae bacterium
AATCGAGTAGGGGAGGCTTTTCCCCCTACTCGCCGCGCGGGGTGCGTGCAGCAAAGCTGCTAATTTCCTTACGCACCCCTGTGCATAAAAAGAAACTCCAGGATGCCAAAAGACATTGCCTGGAGCTTCCAAAATCCAAAATCCGCCTTCCGTTAATATTCCCCCGCATTGTCATTTGCTTCCGGCTCCATCTCCTTATCCGCAAGCGCAGGCTGCATTGCCGTAAAACCATTCGGATTCATGGTACACTGCCCCTGGAATACAGCGTTTTCATCCACAATCAGGCTCTTTGTGCGGATATTCCCTATAATCTTCCCGGTAGAAGCCACTTCCGTCCTGCCGCCCGAAACAAGATCTCCCTCTATCGTTCCGGCAATCATTATATTATTCCCCTTAATATTTCCTACTACCTTGCCGGTAGAGGCAATTACCAGCGTCCCTTCCGAACTCACATCACCGGTTACATTCCCCTCAACGCGGATCGCCTCCGTCGCCTCAATGTCCCCTTTCACCACCATGTCAGCACCGATAATACTTCCGATCTTTGCATTTACCTGTTCCGTAGTCTTTCTTTTCAACATACTCTCCTCCTTATTTGACACTGCTTTCTATCCGTTGATTTCAATCAATTCCATAGGATCCACATATGTATCATCCTTGCTGATACTATAACCAGTATCCTTGTTCTTCTCACCAACCACATACAAAATGGCGCCTCTCGTAACCTCACTGCCCTCCTTAACCATAGGATTGCCTCCGTTACGGTATACGGAAACATACCCGTTGCCATGGTCAATGCTGATGACATTGCCGTACTGCGCATCCTCATTTATCAGCAGCACAATCCCGGCACCGGATGCAGTCACGTTAGTCCCTTCTTCCGCAGTAAAAATAACCTCCTTCTGCTCTGCATTGGGACGCATTCCCTGCGTTTCCCCGTCCTCCCCGCCATCCTGTGCCTCCCCGTCTTCCGCTTCCTTTATCTGCGCCGTACCGCTCATGGGAAAGCCTTTCGGAATATGTTCCTCCTCGATCTTTGCCTCCAGGGCCTGCTCTGCCTCCACCTTCTGATTTACGGTATCGCTCAGTATGGATATTTTATCCTCCAGTTTTGCTATTTCCTCTTCCAGCCCTTCTTTTTCCTGCGTTAGCTGCTCATTCGTCTCTTTCATCTGCGCAATCTGTTCCAACTGCCTCTGGTTGCGCTCACCGGAATTGGATAGTGTAATGGAACTGTACACCACATAACAAACAGTAACCACAAACAAAGTAAACGCAACAAATGAAACAAAGCCTACCGCCCCTGCCCTGATGTGAAATTCCTTATGATGCTTCTTGGCAGAATCAGACATTATCATGACCGTATAACTGACTTTACTTCTCCGCAAATTAAGCCTCATACAATATGTCACCTCCAGTAACTATTCTTATTTTACCACAAATACCTTATAAAACACAACTTTATTTAATAATTTGGTAATATATGTTTAAAAAATAATTATCTCAGAGGCGCTTTCCCGCCTCCCGCCTAACCGGGCAGGGGAAAACTTCCCCCGCCCGCGCGCCGGGCACCCGTCGGCTCTTGCCGGCATATTCCCTCCTGATTCCGTACGGCATCTTTCCAAAAAAAGAATGCCTGCTCAAAAGCAGGCATTCTTCTTCATGTAAAAGGGGAATTTTACAAGATTAAATAAATTACTTTATCTAATCTTTTTATATCATACCATCTATTTCCCGTCCTGTATTTATCTTATCTGCATAATTATATTGAAAACACCATATTGCCCGCTCACGAAACTAAACAAATTTCCTTTTCTTCTTAATTCTGTCTATATCCTTCCATCCCATCTATCCGGCCTGCAAAAGATCGGTCGAGTAGACTTGCCTCTTACGAGACAAGTCTACTCGACCAAAAGCTCTGCCCTGTTCAAAAGATTTCAAAATATTTTCACGATTTTTCTTTACATTTCCTTCCACATATGTTAAGCTAAATTTGTCGCTTAACAGCACAATAAGATATATAATTTTTTGGAGGTATCAGAAATGAACAAAGGTACAGTAAAGTGGTTTAATAACCAAAAAGGATACGGTTTCATCTCCGATGAACAGGGTAATGATGTATTCGTACACTACTCAGGGCTTAATATGGAAGGTTTCAAATCCCTTGAAGAAGGCGCTTCCGTAGAATTTGAAGTAGTTAATGGCGAAAAGGGACCCCAGGCCGTAAACGTAACAAAGTTATAAGAAAAAGATTATAACTCATTAATCAGTATCAACATGTGCCTTTTTATAAATATTGTTATGCTTTCTATTATAAACAATGTTTTACCTTGTTCAATGTTTTACATTATTTAGTGTTTACGTTGCACAATGTTCCACTTTAAATGGTGTCCTAATATTTAAAGTTTTGTATGATATAATATTTTCATTGTTTTTAATGGATTTCCATTAGATTTTGTAATATGGTAACAGATTTGGTAACGGATTAAGGAAAGAACCTATCTTACATCGGATAGGTTCTTTTTTGCCCTAAATTTCTTCCGCCTGTGCGGTTGGCGCCCTGTACCCTCCCGGCAGCTCCCGGCAGCGCAGGTGGAATTTCTTCTTCCCCTCTCCCTTCAACGCTTCCCGACAAATTCCAGCACATCCTGAAATCCCATATTCCCACCGAATATATCCAGGGCGCTTCCGATCGTAACATTTACCTTCCCCTTTCCCAGCATCCGCAAAAGCTCCAAATCACGGAAATCATGAACTCCTCCGGCATATGTCACCGGAATTTTCCCCCATTCCCCAAGCAAAGCAACAACCGGCCGCTCAATGCCGTCAGCCTTTCCCTCCACATCCACCGCATGGATCAGAAATTCGTCGCAGTAAGAAGAAAACTCGTCCAAAGTATCCCTGTCCACTTCCACATCCGTATAATTCTGCCACCTGTCGGTCACAATATAATATCTCCCGTCCCTTTTCCGGCAGCTTAAATCCAGCACCAGCCTATCCCTGCCGACTTCGGACACCAGTTCCTTCAAACGCCCGTAATGTATCTTCCCCTCCCGGAAGACATAAGAAGTAACGATCACATGGCTTGCCCCGGCATCCAGAAATTCACAGGCATTATCCGGACGGATACCCCCGCCAGCCTGCAGCCCTCCCGGATAAGCCTTCAAAGCAGCCAGCGCCTGCGCTTTGGTAGCCCCATAATACTCGCTGCTTTCCGGATTCAGCATAATCACATGCCCGCCCTTTATTTTCTTTTTTTTATATAATAAAGCAAAAAAAGAGGCATCCTGCTCCGAAACATAGTTTTCCCTGACAGCTCCCGCTTCATCTCTCAAACTTCCTCCAACAATCTGTTTTACTTTCCCGTCATGTATATCAATACACGGCCTGAAATCCATTTTCCCACTCTCCTTTCCTGGTTCTCCCATCCGGCCGGGAACCAGACATCCGTTCTGCCTGTCACGCCCCATTATCACGATGAACCACCCCGCCGAAAGCGGCGTGGTATATGGCTTGCGGCACCACGGGAAGCTTAAGTTAACGATATTGAAATGCCATCGAATCCTTTGTATATTTTTTTCATTCATGAACATAATACTAATACAACATTTCTAAATGTTGCACTTAAAATGTATTTTTAAGAAAACGGAGGGAAAATTATGAAAAACAGCAAAAAACTGATATCAGTTTCTCTGATGGTTCTCATGCTGAGTTTCGTCGCCGCCTGCGGTAACAGGAACAATGACGACAAAACAAATAACGGCAATACCACGAATGACAGCAACAGCAATTCCAACGGGGCAACAGGCTCCAATTCCGGAAACGGTTCCAATTCCAATGGAACAAACTCCAACGAAACAAACACGGATAATTCCAATTCCAACGGAACAACTACCAACAACTCAAATAACACAAACGGTGCCGGGGACACAACAACCGGAACAGGCAATAATGCAACAGGCACCGGCACAGCAGGAGGCACAACAAACGGGGCAAACACAGGTTCCGATTCCACAGGCAGTACAACAAACAATACCGGCACAACGGACGATACGACCGGCACTGGCTCCAACGCTTCCGACAGCAATGTTAACGATGCCACAGACGGCACAGTAGGAAACGGCACAAATACAGACAATGACGGCTCCATCCTTGATGACGCCGGAAATGCCGTAGGCGATGTTGTCGACGATATAGCCGACGGCATAAACGACGTCATCGGCAATGACAACAACACAGGCACTACGACCAAAAAATAAAGCCATATACCGAACCGTCTCTTCTTCTCAAAATCCGGGGAACCCTTTCCCCGGATTTTTACACGGACACCCGCTACACCATAGTCCTTTCCACCAGCACACCCTCCCGGTAAGCCTTCAGCAGTTCTTCCAACTGATGGATACTTTCCCTCAGCTCCGCGCCGATATCCGTATCCGCCACGCTGATACGCGTATTGCTTGTCTCCAAAATAACGGAATCAGAAAAAATATCCGACTCCCGCCGTATCGCCGCCTCCATAGACTCGAAGGGCTCATGGGCCACCAGGCGCATCCCATGGGAATTAGCCACCAGCGTATAACCCGCTATCCCGGTCTTGCCCTGATATGCTTTCGAAAAACCGCCGTCTATAATGAGCAGCTTCCCGCCGCATTTGATCGGTGAATCCCCCTTCTTCAGTTCCACAGGAACATGCCCGTTGACAATATGGGAATGGATGGTGCTCAGCCCAAATTCCTCCAGAATCTTGTTGATAATATCTTCATTGTCAAGAAGGCGGTAGTAGCTGTTCTTATGCTCCGCCTGGATCTCCTTCTCTTCCACCAGATAACGTTCAAAAGTCGCCATCTTATCCTTCCCGAACACCGGTGAATTAGGCCCCGCCCAGATGTACCATATCATATCCTGCCCCTTTTGCATTTCGGACGGGTTGTTCCGGGAATAATAACCTTTCCGGGCATACTGCTCCAGCACATCATACAATGCCTTGCCCCGGTAGGATACCCCGTCTATGGTAACGGATTTGAAATCCCCGTTTTCATCCAGAGGGACACACCCATGATAAAGCAGATTGGAATTATAAACCTTATACAGGCTGCCCCTGGCAAACAGGAAACGCACATGGGACTGCAGTTTATCACATTTGACAAAAGCCTGCCGGAGCCGTTCCATGACCTGCTCCTCCTCCGGTGTCAGGGCATAAGGATTCGCTGGATCCACCGTAGGGAAATCCACATCCTTCATATGGTATACCTGGCCGCCTATCGTAACGGTTTTGTTCTCATAATCCACCTTGTCCAAAAGAAGGCGGTCCTCCATCCGGAACTCCGGGCGGCGCATAATAAGATTCCCTTCCAGTTTAAACTGCAGTATGGAAATCGCCTTATGCATTTTCATATCCAGGCTCAAATCTTTCGTATTATAATCCGTATTATATTTTATGGAAAAAGCGCTGCAGTCCGTCTCGCCGTATGCTTCCAGTGCAAAAGTCGCAAGAGGTATCAGGTTGATCCCGTACCCTTCTTCCAGAGTGTCCAGATTCCCGTAACGCGCCGACAGCCGTATTACATTGGCTATGCAGACCAGGCTTCCGGCCGCCGCCCCCATCCACACAATATCGTGGTTCCCCCACTGGATATCCACAGAATGGTAACGGCTTAACGTATCCAATATAATATGCGGCCCCGGGCCCCTGTCAAAAATATCCCCCACGATATGGAGATGGTCAATCACCATCCTCTGTATCAATTCACTGAGCGCGACGATAAACTCCTGCGCCCGGTCAATCCGGATAATCGTATGGATGATTTCATTATAATAAGCCTCCTTATCCTGGATCTCCGCCTTTTCCGTAATCAGTTCCTCTATCACATAGGCAAAATCCTTAGGGAGCGCTTTCCTTACCTTGGAACGGGTATATTTGGACGACACCCTCTTTGTAATCTGTACCAGGCGGTGCAGGGTTATCTTGTACCAGTCCTCTATGTTCTCCTCTTCCTGCAGCACCAGATCCAGCTTTTCCTTCGGATAATAAATCAGCGTCGCCAGGCTCTTCTTATCTTTATTGCTTAATGTAATGCCAAATTCCTCGTCAATTTTGCGCCTCACGGAACCGGAACCGTTTTTCAGCACATGGTTAAACTGTTCATACTCCCCATGTATATCCGTAAGGAAATGTTCTGTCCCCTTGGGCAGGCTTAAGATCGCCTGCAGATTTATGATTTCTGTAGATGCCGCCGCAATCGTCGGGTACTGATGTGACAGGCTCCGCAGATATTTCAGCTCCAAATCCTTCATCCTGACTTCTGTCCCCCTCCGTTAACCAATGACATCGCTCATATCATACAGGCCAGCCGGTTTCCCTGCCAGGAACTTTGCCGCCTGCACCGCCCCTTTCCCGAACACTGCCTTCGAGTAAGCAGTATGGGAAAAAGTAATCACTTCATCCTCCCCGGCAAAAATCACATCATGGTCGCCCACAATCGTACCGCCCCGGACTGCCGAAATCCCTATCTCCTTTTTCGGGCGTTTCTGCCTGCGGCCGCTCCTGTCATATACATATTCATACGCATTTCCCAGTTCCTCATTGATAGAATCGGCAAGGGCCAATGCCGTGCCGCTGGGCGCATCCACCTTCTGGCTGTGATGCTTTTCCACAATTTCCATGTCAAAACCCGCAGGCGCCAGTATCCCCGCCGCCTCCTTCAGCAGTTTTAAAAGCATGTTAATGCCCAGGGACATATTGGCTGATTTCAATATCGCCGTTTTTGCGGAAGCCTCCTTCACCTTCATAAGCTGCCCTTCCGAAAGCCCTGTAGTACAGAGCACACAGGGCAGGCCCTTCCCGGCACAATACTCCAAAAGGCCGTCTACCGCAGATGCAGTGCTGAAATCAATGACAGCATCCGCCTCCACGTCACACTGCCCTATGCTCTTAAACACAGGATACGCATTCCGGCCATCGTCAAAAGCATCCACCCCTGCCGCAATTTCTATTTCCTCATCCGCCGCAATCAGCCCGGTAATCATCTGTCCCATCTTGCCGTTGCAGCCGTGCATAATTACTTTTATCATTTTTCCTTACCCCGTTTCCGCTTCTGCATATATTATAGTTAACGACCTAACTAATTTCTGCTGGATGGAGTACCAGTACCCCGTTTTTTAATTCCTCATATACCAAGCACTCGCTATTTGCATCATTGCCGCGTTGTCGTCAGTCAACGATGCCACCGCATCGCTTCCTTCCTCCGCCTTGCACTGATGCAAATATCAAGCACTTTGTATACGAGGATTAAGAAAACGGTGTACTAGATAATCCCGAAATTCTTCATCGCCCTCTCCAGCTTCGGCACCTTCTCTTCATCCATATCGGAAAGCGGCATCCGCAAAGAACCCGCCCCCATGCCCATCAGGTTCAGGGCCTTCTTCACCGGAATCGGGTTTACCTCGCAGAACAATGCCTCGCACAGTTCCAGGGCTTTTAACTGCAGCGCGCAGCTTCCGGCCACGTCACCCTCAAAAAATCTGCTGCATATCTCATGGGTTTCTTTCGGCGCCACATTGGACAGCACGGAAATCACCCCTTTGCCGCCCAAAGAAAGCAGCGGTACAATCTGGTCGTCATTTCCCGAATAGAGATCCACTTTCCCGTCCGCCAGTGCCATTATTTTAGCCACCTGGGAAATATTGCCGCTGGCCTCTTTTACACCCACAATATTTTCCACCTCACTGCACAGCTTTACCACAGTCTCAGGCTGGATATTGCATCCTGTCCTGCCCGGGACATTATACAGGATTACAGGAATCTTAATGGAATCCGCAACTGCTTTAAAGTGATTGTAAAGTCCCTTCTGCGTCGCTTTATTATAATACGGCGTCACCAGAAGGACTGCATCCGCACCTATCTTCTCCGCTTCCTTCGAAAGATAAATTGCAGTTTCCGTGCAATTAGAACCGGTGCCGGCTACTACCGGAACCCTTCCGGCCACCTTCTCCACACAGTATTTAATGACATCAAGATGCTCCTCATGCGTTAAAGTGGATGCTTCGCCGGTAGTCCCGCACACAATAATCGCGTCCGTTCCGTTATTAACCTGAAATTCTACCAGTTCCGCAAACTTCTCATAATTTACATCCCCATTTTCCTTAAAAGGCGTAACAATCGCCACACCTGCACCTTTAAAAACAGCCATTCCACTTACCTCCTTGTTTTCTTTCCTACAAAAATCTGCCGGGCGTCCCAATGCATGCACCCGGACGGCGCAGCCCCCTATAAGGTAAACAAAGCCGGCACGATACGCGCCGGCTTGTGATTACTCAACAATGAAATCCCGCCCTGCAGGACTCTTCCTGTTCTCACCTTAACCTCGGATAGCGCTCCATCACAGCGATGACAGTTATACAGCTCTTAACTGTATCCCCAAGGCCATGGCCGCGGATGCCACATCCTTTCGGCGGATTTCCCTTTCCTCTCCTTCGCCTGTGCCCGCCACATCCGGAAAAGTACTGATAAAACCCGCAACCTCTATCTCTAACTTATGAACTTATCATACCATTGCGCGGCATAACTGTCAATCCATGTTTTCCGGTTTCTGAAAAACAATCTGCAGGCCGGCTCCCTTTCCGGAACACCAGAGCGTGTTAAGGCGATGTAACCTGCACCGTTACCACTTCATCCGCCAGGGCACGGATCCCATCGTCCAAAACCGTTCCGGTCATAATAATGTCCGTTTCCGTTTCCCTGCCGATCCCCAACAGGTTTTTCAGATCCTCTGCCATTATAATATGATTGTTTACCAATCTGAGTACCTCGTCCAGAATAAGAAGGTCGCATTCCCCTGTCGTAAGTACTTTCTTTGCAAAAGCCAGCCCGTTTTTTATATTGCAGACTTCCTCTTCCCGCTGCTCCTGTGACAGCTTCGTAAAATCCTCGTCTGTTTTCTCAAAACAGAATACTTTGATTTCCGGTTCCAGCCTGCGGAAAAATCCCGAGCCATCCATCGCCTTCCCTTTTAAAAACTGGATCACCACAACATTCTTCCCGCTGCATGCCAGCCACACTGCCCTGCCTAACGCAGCCGGAGCCTTCCCCTGCCCGTCACTGCTATAAATTGATATCCTTCCCATCTCCACATCCGTCTCCTATGTATTTTCACGGTATATGGCATATCATAGCACAGATATACGTCAGAAGCAACTGTTTTTATAATATTCCGCTATTCGCCGACCAACTCCAGCTTGCTCACCGATACTTCATACGCAACCCGCTTTTCCAACTGCTCCTCTGATATCTTTTTCATATATTCCCTGCTCTGGATCCGGCCCCATACCGCGCACCTTGCGCCAACCTCAAAGTTGCTCGCAAACCGTGCATTCCTTCCCCAGCAGATACAGGGGATATAATCCGACTTGCCATAGGGCCTGTTCACCGCAAGCAGCAAGTCCGCAATTTCCCTGCCCAAAGGCGTCTTCCGGTAAATCGGCTCCTTGCAGATATACCCGTCCAGGAAAATCTGATTGGACTTCGTGTTCTCCCCAATCTCCTCCACAAACTCAATCTCCCTCGCAAACACCGAGAGCACCAGCTTGTTCTTCCTTTCCTCATGCCTGTTGTAAGAGCGGAACTGTCCATTTACCACTATGTACATCCCTTTATAATCGCCGTTTACATCGAGAAGCCTTTCCGATACCATCAGCGGAATTACATCGATGGAATCACTCAAACGCTCCACGCTCACATCCACCATATAAAAACCCTCGCCAAATATCTCATGGCTAAAAGTAAAATCGCTCACGATCTCTCCCATGATTACAACCTGGTTATTTTCAATTACCTTATCTGTCATTTTTAGTTCTCCCTTCTTATCTTACACTTTAAGAATTTTTTCCCGTAATGTAATACTAATATACCGCATTTTTCCAAAAAAAGAACCTGTTATTCACCGCGCGGAAGACCCGAACCGTCCAAAAGTACCGTATTTACGCGGTTTTTCAGTATATTAAGAATTTATAAAATTTATCCGGCTGCTCAAATTATCGTTATCGGTTTCATAGGATAAAACATCATCAAATATATCTGGGAAATATAACAGATCTATTATAACATAAGAAAAAAGATTTTCCTACCAAAATATGTATTAAGTGCAAAAATAGTTCCGGGCGGGGAATGATCCAATGTCATTAACTTAAGCTTCCCGTTGCGCCGCAGACCGTATATCCCGTCCGGGCGCGCTTAGAGCATGTTTAAAATCTCATTTCCACCCTCTGTACACGGTGTAACCGTTTCACCATTTTGCGAGATCTTTACCCCTCATTCAGGGGGCGATGCCAGACAGGCGGTTTAACAGTTCCTTATGCGGGACTTTGCCCCGAATGAGGGGGGCGATGCCCCGCTGCGCCTCCCTCATTCGGGGCAAACCTCTCACAAACTGTGGCGCACATTTGGCGAAAAGCAGATTTTAGACAGGCTCTTATTCAAAACCGGGACTATATTATTTCATCGCCCTCATGGCATTCAGTATCGCTATCACTGCCACACCCACATCGGCAAATACCGCCGCCCACATGGAAGCCATGCCCGCCGCGGCAAGCAGAAGCACCAATACCTTCACACCGATGGCAAATATTATATTTTGTTTCACAATACCAAGCGTCTTTTTCGAGATACGGATGGCCTGCGCTATCTTCGACGGTTCATCCGTCATAATCACTACATCCGCCGCTTCAATCGCCGCATCGGAGCCAAGGCCCCCCATAGCCACGCCGATATCGGCCCTCGCAAGCACAGGCGCATCGTTTATGCCGTCGCCCACGAAAATCAGTTTCCCTTTTTCCGATTTGGATGCGAGCAGGCTTTCCACCCGGTCTACCTTGTCGCCGGGAAGCAGTTCCGAATAAACTTCCGGCACACCCAGTTGTTCTGCCACACTCTCCGCCGTCCGTTTCCGGTCCCCGGTCAGCATAACGATTTTTTTCATCCCGGCTTTCCGGAAACCATCCACCGCTTCCCTGGCATCTTCCTTGATTTCATCGGCAATGACAATGTAGCCAAGGTACTTCCCCCCTTCCGCCACATGCACCACTGTCCCGATTTCCTCCGCCGGCAATGGCTGCAGGCCCTGGCGTTCCATCAGCCGGCCATTCCCCGCATATACCAGCCTTCCGTCCACTACCGCACAGACACCGTGTCCCGCTATTTCCTCCGCATTTTCCACTCTCGCGGGATCGATTTCCTTTCCGGCCGCCTCCCCATAGGCTTTCCGCAGGGAACTTGAAATCGGGTGGTTGGAATAGCTCTCCGCATAAGCGGCCTTTTCCAGCAATTCCCGTTCATCGGCCCCCTCCGCCGGGACAAGCCTGCTTACGGTAAAACTCCCTTTCGTCAGCGTACCTGTTTTATCCATCACTATCATTTCCGCATCGGCGAGGGCTTCCAGATAATTGCTGCCTTTGATTAGAATACCCTCCCTGCTTGCTCCCCCAAGGCCTCCGAAGAAACCGAGCGGGATACTGATAACCAGTGCGCAGGGGCAGGAAATAACAAGGAAGCTCAATGCCCTGTATATCCACTCCGACCAGCCGCCGCCTGCCGCAAGCGGCGGAAGCACCGCCAGAAGCACCGCGCAGCCTACCACAACCGGCGTATAATATCTTGCAAACTTAGTGATGAAGTGTTCCGCCTCAGACTTCTTGCTGCCTGCATTTTCCACCAGATCCAGTATCTTGGCTACCGTGGATTCACCGAAAACCTTATCCACTTCCACTTCCAGCACACCGGACAGGTTTACACATCCGCTGATTACGCTTTCCCCCTCTGCCACATCGCGCGGGAGGCTTTCCCCTGTCAGCGCCATAGTATCCAGCGAAGAATTCCCCTTCCGGACGACACCGTCCAGCGGAATCCGCTCACCCGGCCGGATTAAAATTATTTCACCGATTCCCACCTCTTCCGGGCTGACTTCCACGGCTTCCCCGCCGCGGATCACATTGGCACAGTCCGGCCTGATATCCATCAATGCGGCGATAGACTTCCTTGATTTATTTACCGCATAGGACTGGAAACATTCCCCTACCTGGTAAAAAAGCATAACCGCCACTGCTTCCGGATAATCCCCCACAAAAAAAGCCCCTGCCGTAGCGACCATCATCAGGAAATTTTCGTCAAATACCTGTCCGTGCCCGATATTTTTCACCGCGTTTTTCACCACATCCCCGCCTATCACAAAATAAGCGGCAAGGAACAAAACCAGCTCCACATACCGGTTCCTATCCGGAACAAAATGTGCAAAAAGCACCGCCGCCAGATAAACCGCTGCCCCGATCCCTACCTTGCGGATCCTCTTTTTTAATTTCTTACTCATAATCTCCCCTCACTCTCCCGCACGCCTGTATTTACATACAGTTCCTAAGCCTGTGCCATGCACTGACATCCATTGCAACGCCCGTTCCGGATACGCTTCCCGGTTCCCGCTTATTGATCTGCCTTTCGCCTTCCGGAAACCGCCAACCCTTTATTTCTCTACAACTTCCACATCCGGCTCAAATTTCTTTACCACCTTCTTAATTTCCTTCGTAATCTTACCCGCCTTTGCATCTTCCACTTCCACCACCAGTTTCTGTGTCAGAAATGTCACGGTGCTGCTTGTAACGCCATCCAGTTTTCCAACTGCCGCTTCAATTTCCCCTGCGCAGTGCGCACAGTCCAAATCTTCCAAAATGTAAGTTTTCTTCATCCTTTTTCCCTCCTGAATAATGCTTTTCCTGAATTTCCTTTTTTAATTTTTTTTAATTTCTTTTTTAAATCCTAAAATCTTTCTTATTTCCAGTTATCCATACCATAACCGGTTTCCGGTTCAGCCGTCTTCCTCGATATGATCCAGCCCCTGGCTCAGAATCGTCTTAATATGCCCGTCTGCGAGGGAATAAAACACGGTCTTCCCTTCCCGCCGGTTTCTCACCAGATCCATCTGCTTCAATGTCCGGAGCTGATGGGATATCGCCGACTGGGTCATATTCAATATCCCCGCCAGGTCACAGACACACATCTCGGAACACATCAGCACATAGAGGATCTTAATCCTTGTGGAATCCGCAAATACCTTAAAGAAATCCGCCAGGTCATACAGCTTATCCTCTTCCGGCATCTGTTCATTCACTTTCGCGATAATATCTTCATGTACGTGGATATACTCACAGCGTTCCACTGCCTCTTCCGCATTCTTCCTCATCCATGCCCTCCCTATCTCCATCCGCTTTCATATGAATAACTGTTCATATGTTCATTATATCATCTCTTCTCAATATGTCAATAGAAAAGTTATGAATACAATTATTTTCTAACTCCTGCCCCTTAAGTCTTTTTTCAAATTCTTCATGCGAATCCACATAAAGAATTTGAAAAAGCACCAGCCCTCCCAGACTGATGCCCTACATAAATACCTGTTATCCCGGTAAATACCCGAAACTATCTGTTGTTTTTCTTCCTGCCCTTCCAGACAGATGCCAGAATATCTTTAAGAACCAGAAAAGAATCCAGTTCATTGTACCCGTATTTCTTTTCCAGATCCCTTAACAGCTTAT
>CANDKY010000121.1 GCA_947385425.1 uncultured Lachnospiraceae bacterium
AAATCAAGGGGTTACGTCATTTTACATTTCTTTAAGTGTTAAAGACGGGATTTTATCACAGAACACCCGGCACGTATTTGCACAATCTTCTTATATATAATACAAGCACGCTCCAAACTATAAAAATTCCCGTGATTACGTTGACTATTCCCCTTGAAAAAAAGGCTGTTTCATGTATAATAAGGTAGGGATAAATTTGTAAAAATATATAAACAGAGGATTTTTAATATGATAAGTGCAAACAATGTAACATTACGCATCGGCAAAAAAGCATTATTCGAAGATGTCAATATCAAATTTACAGAAGGGAACTGCTATGGCCTGATCGGGGCCAATGGCGCGGGGAAATCCACTTTCCTGAAAATATTATCCGGGCAGTTGGAAACTACCAAAGGGGATATCTCCATCACCCCCGGGCAGCGTCTCTCCGTACTCGAACAGGATCATTTTAAATATGACGAGTATCCGGTTATGGACGTAGTCATCATGGGCAATGAACGCCTCTATCAGATCATGAAAGAAAAAGACGCCATTTACGCCAAAGAAGATTTCACGGACGAAGACGGCATCCGCGCCAGCGAACTCGAAGGGGAATTTGCAGAAATGGACGGATGGGAAGCCGAGTCAAATGCCGCCATGCTCTTAAACGGTTTAGGCATCGATACCGCTCTCCACAGCGCCGTCATGAACACTTTGAACGGCAGCGAAAAAGTCAAAGTCCTCCTCGCCAAAGCACTGTTCGGCAACCCTGACATCCTGCTTTTAGACGAGCCGACCAACCATCTGGATCTGGATGCCATTGCATGGCTGGAAGATTTCCTGATTGACTTTGAAAACACGGTTATCGTAGTATCCCATGACCGTTACTTCTTAAATAAAGTATGTACCTACACTGCCGACATCGACTATGGGAAAATACAGCTCTACGCCGGCAATTACGATTTCTGGTACGAGTCAAGCCAGCTTCTTATCAAACAGATGAAAGAAGCCAACAAGAAAAAAGAAGAAAAAATCAAAGAACTTCAGGAATTTATTTCCCGTTTCTCGGCCAATGCCTCCAAATCCAAACAGGCCACCAGCCGGAAACGCGCTTTGGAAAAAATCGAACTGGATGAAATCAAACCTTCCAGCCGGAAATATCCGTATATTGACTTCCGTCCCGACCGCGAAATCGGCAATGAAGTCCTCACCGTGGAAGGCATATCCAAAACCGTTGACGGCGTAAAGGTACTGGACAATATTTCCTTTATCGTAGGCCGCAATGATAAAATTGCTTTTGTAGGCGGCAATGAGCTTGCAAAAACAACGCTCTTTCAAATATTAACGGGCGAAACCGAGCCGGACGAAGGCACTTACAAATGGGGTGTCACCACTTCGCAGGCCTATTTCCCAAAGGACAATACGAGAGAATTTGATAACGACTACACGATCGTCGACTGGCTCACCGTCTACTCCCCGGTGAAAGACGTTACCTATGTCCGCGGCTTCCTGGGCCGTATGTTGTTCGCAGGGGAAGACGGCGTGAAGAAAGTAAAGATTCTTTCCGGCGGTGAGAAAGTAAGATGCCTGCTTTCCAAAATGATGATCAGCGGCGCCAACTGCCTGATACTGGACGAACCGACCAACCATCTGGATATGGAATCCATCACGGCGCTAAACAACGGATTGATAAAATTCCCCGGTGTTGAGCTTTTCGCCTGCCATGACCATCAATTTGTACAGACCACGGCAAACCGTATTATGGAAATCCTGCCAAACGGCCAGTTGGTTGACAAAATCACCACCTATGACGAATACCTCGCCAATGACGAAATGGCGCGGAAACGTACTGTATACACAAATAATAATACGGAAGATGATAATTAAACATTCATTTTTTCGCATTTATTTTTAGCACTTAAGAATGAAATCCTGCGTAAAAACGGCAAAATTTTGGTTCCGGTTTATCCGGGTTAGGGCAGTTTTACAGCAGGTTCTTATCTGAAACAGGAGACAACGGCATTCGGCCATGAATCTTTCTGTGCTAATTCACAATTATATTCAGAATCGAGTAGGGGAGAGCCATCTTCCCCTATTCGCGTGCCGGGCATCCGTCAGCTCTTGCAGACATACTTCATCTGTGCGCCCCTGTGTAATCGAGTAGGGGAGGCTTTTCCCCCTACTCGCCGCGCGGGGTGCGTGCAGCAAAGCTGCTAATTTCCTTACGCACCCCTGTGCATAAAAAAGGGGCTGCCTGGTTTATCCCGCCCCTTTTTCAGTCTTCCTTAACACTGACAGCCGGAGTCTTTATCACATATATTTTGACTGCCACTATTACTTATTTATTCCCCGTGCAGCTTCAAAGCCTTTTTCACGGCATTATCGCTGATTCCTGTAAGGTTCTGCGCTTTTTTCTTTGGCATTCCATCGGCAATTAAATTAAGGAATACCTGCATTTTGCCTTCTATTATGCCTTCCGCAATACCTTCCGCAATACCTTCCGCAATACCTTCATTCTTAATCTTCCTGGCATTCGTTTCCAATAACGCTCCACCCATAATTTTTCCCATCCCTTCCACGACATTCCGATACTTCTTTGCAATCTCATTTATCACATCTTTTGCTGTTTCCAGAATCGTCATCCTGTCAAAGTGCGACAGCCTGCCATCCTGCACCAGCTTATCCAGACGCTCAATGATCTCCTGGTACTCTTTCTTAAGCGTATCCAATTTTGCAGGATTCCTTTCATATTCTGCAAACTCTGCTTCCTTTGAAAAAATATAAAAGGGAATCAGCAGGAGCAGGCCTTTCCCAAAGATCTCCTCCAAAGTATACTCCTGTGTCTTAAAAAGCGGTACGTCATATTCTACACTGCCGCCCGGAGTCTTAATCACGTACCTGTACGCATCCAAAGCACTCGTCTTTGCATATCTGAGGTATAATACCGCCGTATTTGGGAACTCCACCGTAAGCACCTCTTTGGAAACCTCACCCCGGTCCAGCGCGATCTGGGCATCGTATTCAAATAATCGGATTAACATCCTGGAATCCGGCGTACTCTGGCATTCCCAATGATAAGTCTTCCTGACTTCACCGTGTACTGCAAAATTCGTATCCGTAACTCTTTTCTCATCCGGTACGTTCTGCTGATCTATAAAATGCTCGTTTGGGAAAAAAGTAATCTGCTCATCCCCCGTATAATGTTCCCCAAACGATATGTTTATAACCGGTATGATTAATTTACTACAGTCATTCAAGACCGTACGGAACGCCGAATCGTAAATATCCGCCATATACTTAAATCCTTTCTTCATAATTATTATATCATGATAAATCCCGCTTTACAAACGCTTTTGGACGAAATTGCATCCTTTAAACATCAGGCCAGGCACCCGCACACATGCGTAGGCGCCTGGCCTGTAAACATTACAACTCAATAAACATTCTTCAAACGTTCCCTAATAATTATAAATCCCAAACACGGAAAAATGGCTTGCTTTAAACTGTACACAAACCTGCCCGTTTACCTCCAGAACCTTGGATTCCACCTGCTCCAACTGCCCGTCGCCATCCAGGCAGACTACCCGCAGATTTTCCTCCAGTATTCCCCTGGGCTTTGGTATCGTCACTATTATTTCCTGCTGTCCGAGTTTGCTGATCGGGATTCTGCGCTGTGCCTCATACAGGGTGATATCATAAACCTGCAGGCTCTTCATGGTACTCCCTCCGGACAGCTTCCGGTAAGCCGTGCTTATATCGCTGCCCTTTGCTGTATTATCCGCGATGCGGAGGATGTAATCCCCATTCTCCCCCGGGATTTCCGCCGTTACCGCAGGCGCAGACGGGATGGTATCGCTGCGCAGTTCCACCGTTACTCTGCCCCCGCCCGTCTTTGCGGCTCCGCTGCCCGAATTACCGGACGCATCTCCCGCACTCCCGGACGCAGCACCCGAATTGCCGTCCCCGCTGCCCGATCCATCGGAACTTCCGGTTCCTCCATCCGTACCATTCCAGATATTCTCCGGCTCCTCTTCCTCAGCCTTTATTAACTCATAAGTTTTCCCATATAAAACAACCTGCCCCGGCACAGTCCAGGAAGAAATCTCCGCTTCCGGCATACTGTAAAACTTAATCCGCAGTTTACCCGGCGTATCCCCTTCCACCTTCTGTTCCACACTGCAGATCACCCCGCGGAAACCGCCCAGCTCATCACTCAGCACACTCCCCGCTATATCGGAAGCCGTAACATGGCTGTCTACCACGGCAACTTCCAGCCCCTTGAATACCGCATCGCGGTAATCACCGTTGGTAAGCCGCGTAGCCGTCTTCTCATACGAAACCCTCGGAAGGTTCTTTCCAAGGAATACCGCAACCCTTGTCCCGCTGTCCTTGTCCGCCTCTGTAATATCAAATGCTTTCAGCCCAATCAACTGTACGGAAGACGGTATTTTAATCGTACTGATCGGACAGCCCTCAAACGCCCTGTCCTTTATTTCCCGGATGCCGCTTCCCATGGACACGCTGGTCAGGGAACTGCACCCGGCAAAAGCATCCTCGCCTATCACTGCCAGGCTCTCCGGCAAATCCACAGAAGCCATCCTCGTATTGCCCTTGAATACCTCCGCTCCTATCTGCTTCACGCCCTCCGGTATGTCCACCTGGGAATTCATCCCGGAGTAGGCTATCAAAATCCCATCCCCCACAATAGTAAAAGGATTCCTCTTATCCGCAAGACGCTCTTCCATCCACTTTGTCGCCGCAAAAGCCGAAGGCTCTATCTTCGTCACGCTGGAAGGGATTTCCACCTGTGACAGATTGTCGCAATGGTAAAAAGCGCCGTAACCAATGGCCGTCGTCCCGTCCGGTATCCGGATCGCTGTAAGCCCGGACCGCGCAAACGAAAAATCCCCGATCTCCCGTATCCCCTCCGGCATCTGGTATTCCGTCAGGGAAGCATCATTGTAAAAAGCCTGGGAGGCTATCTTCTCATCATTGACCACCGTATATTTCGGGAACCCTGTCCCGCCGTTTGACGCCATAAATTGCGCGCCGTCCATATCCTCTTCCTCGTTCACATTCCCGGACAGCACTTTGGACTGGCTGTTATCCATAAATACAAATGCACTGCCGCCCACAATGGAACTCTGCCCCATCACCTGGCCGGAACCCGAACCGCTTCCGCCGGAACCCTGCGCCCCGCTGTCTCCGGTGCTCCCGCTGTCCGTACCGTCAGTACCCCCTGCATTCTGCGCACTGCCGATATCCTGGGATTCTACCTGGGCCACATTAGACTTATCCCGGCTCTCTTCATACTTCGCGGCATAGGAACCCGGTTCCGCCACAAGAGTCAGCCGCGGGCATCCGTCAAAAGCTGTCCTGTGTATCTCGCTCACTGACATCGGCACCTGCGTTTCTCCCAGATTCACACAGTTGGAAAATGCTTTCAGCCCGATACTGTGCAGCGAATAAGGAAGAATAACCTTTTCCAGGGAAGTACAGTTTGCAAAAGCATAATCCGGGATTTCCGGTACATTTGTGCCGATTTCCACCCTTTTCAGCTTCTTGCAGCCCCAGAAAGCATTCGTGCGGATTTCCTCCACGGAAGAAGGCATCTTATAAGTCTCCCCTGCATAACCGGGAAGCATGCAATAAACGATTTTTTTATCCTTACTGTATATAACGCCGTTTTCATAGGCAAATTCCGTGTTATGCCTGCTCAAGTTTGCCGTCCCCAGAGAATCACACCCTGCAAAAACACCATTCCCCAGCTTCTCCAGCTTTTTTCCAAGGGTAATGGATTTCAAACTGCTGCATCCGCTGAACGCTCCGTTGCCAATCTGTGTCACGGTATCCGGTATCTTAACTGTCTCCAGGGACGTACAGCCGCTGAATGCATTATAATCAATGCTCTCCACATAGGCCGGTATATCTACCTTAACCAGCTCCGTGTGGCCGGCAAAAGCTTCCTTCCCGATTTTCTTCACTGAGGTGGGAATAGACACTGCGCTGGCTGTGCCTGTATATTTCACTAATAAGTCACCCTTCATCTGGAAATCGGAAGCAGATGCCGACTCCGCTTCCGCATAGGAAACCGGCATTATGGCCGTTACTGCCACGGCACACAGCAGCAGCGCCGCTAATAATATCCTGACTCTTTTCCGCATAGAACCCCCTACTTTTTACAAATTAATCGAGTAGGGGAGGCTTTTCCCCCTACTCGCCGCGCGGGGTGCGTGCAGCAAAGCTGCTAATTTCCTTACGCACCCCTGTGCAATCATAAAAGTCCCCAGGCAGCATATTGGGCTGCCTGGGAACTCTTCCTCACATTAAGCCCGTTTCACCTTAGGCTGTTTATCCTTCTTGCAGAACAACACAATCGAGATACATGCCAGCCCCATCGCAAGGAACCACTTCGGATGGATCGGGTCTCCGGTCTTAGGTGTCGCATCAATTGTCCCCGCTGACAAATGCGCCGTATCTACATAAATCGTATACGGTGAGAAGTGCGTCGCGGTAAACTGTACACAAGGTATGCCGTCAATTGTCGTAAACCTCGTATCCAAATCTTCCAGCCTGCCATTCACTACGCTGGCCGCCCTGTTATTGCCCGCATACTGGATAAGGTCATCCGGCAGCGGCAGGGTAATGTCAACCGTAATTCCCGAAACATCGGTAATCTTCGTCGTCCCGGCCGCATCATACAGGCTGATGTCCATCGGCAGGTAAGCGATATTGCTTATGTCGCCGTACTTCGCCTCCAAAGCCGCTATAACAGCCGCGGTCGCAGTCGCATCATCGGTAATCCTTATGACAAAATTGTCGGAGGAACCGTTTACATTTGCCGAAGCGATATCCGTATTGGATATTCCGCCCTTGGACACATCCACTGTCGTCGTGGAATTCCGGTTCACGTTTCTGGAATTTCCGCTTACCGAGGAGGATGAAGAGCTTCCCTTCTTAAAGTTAGCCTCAATTGTTACATCATTGGACGGCATGGTAAAGGTTGTTGATATCGCCGTCTGATTCACAAACCCAACACCGTTGGACGAACTGGTCCATTTGTCAAATACCGTTCCGTCCGCTCTTGCATAAGCATTGATCGGGACTATCGTACCGGCTGTATATTCGCCGGAACCGGAACCGCCGTTGACTGTCACCTTATATTTCACTCCGTTGTTGGATACGGAATTGTCGGATGCGGAATTGTTGTTATCGTCGTCATTATTGTCGTCTCCACCGCCTCCTCCGTTGCTGTCGCCATTTCCTCCGTTACCGCCGCCATTGTTGTCTGTATATACCGCATAAACTTCCAGATCCTTGGTAACATTCTTCCATTCGTCCGTAGACCATTTTGAGAAAGTAAATCCTTCCTTCGTCGGGTGTTCCGGCTCGACCGCGCTCGCGCCTCCGGCAACCACCTGTACTTCACCAATCCTGGTAGCCAAATCACTGTCTGTATAGAAGGATACGTTGAACGGCCCGGTCGGAGGTGTCGGGTTATCGCCGCTGCCTTCTGTGTAAACGGCCCAGATATCCCTGTCCCTGGTAACATTCTGCCATTCATCCGAAGACCATCTGGAGAAAGTATAACCTTCCTTTGTAGGATGTGCAGGTTCTATTGCACTTTCACCGGCTTTGACTTCCTGAACCTTCCCTATCATCTCAGTCCATGTCTCATCCGTCCAGAAAGTTATATAATATAAGCCTTCCGCCCTTGTCGTATACTGGGCATACAAATCCAGGTCGTTCGTAATATTCGTATACTCCCTATCCCAGCCAAGAAATACCTGGCCTTCAATTTCCATATCGCTCTTAGCGGGCGGTTTTGCATTACCTCCTTCCACTACCTGCTGCGTATACTCTGTCATTTCTTCTTTATTTATATCAAAGAAACGGACTGTATAAGTCTTTGCACCTATAGGTTTATAAAGCATGAAAATTTCTGTATCCGCTACGATCGGGTTATATATATCCGGCCCCGGCGACAATCTGTCAAATTCGTAGCCGTCTTCCGTATGATCCGGGATATCCCTTGTATCCAATTCGTAGTTATCGCCTTCTTTAAGCCTATACTCCTTCACAAATTTCGGATCTGTCTGATCCACGGCGTCATACAAATATACTTTATATTCTGCTTTCAGGGAATCATCCTGCGTAACATCGATATAAGGATACCCTCCCGCGTAAAGATCCGCCGTACTGTCCGGATTAGCTATAAAGTCAAAACTCATCAGGTCGCCGCGGCTTCCCCTTGTAGGCGTCCCATAAGTGCCGTCCTCATTTTTCGGCACATGTGCAAAAGCATCCGGAGAAATCACAATCACGTTATTCGGAATTGTCACGGAAGCCAGAGACTTCGTATTCCAAAAAGCACCGTCCCTGATTGCCGCCGCCGTACCAGGCAGGATAACAACGTTCAGATTATCCATTTCCGCAAAACACTTTTCCGGTATCTCCTTTACCTCTGAACTGGACAAATCTACCTGCCGGACACTGTCACAATCCATAAATGCCTCCGGCGCAATCTCCTTTATAGTGGAAAACTCATCCGGGCCCGCTACTCTGGAACCAACCGTGCTTCCCCTTCCTTCCAGGCACTCTATAATCTTTCTCTTTATCTTGGTCGCTTCCCCGCTTTCCGCGTCCGTACCTGCCTCTACTCCGTAAATAATACCGTCCTCTGCCACAAACAGGTCATTGCCTGGGAAATTGACTTCCGTCAACTTATCACAGCCGCTAAACGGACGCAATCCCAAGGTAGTAGTCGCCGGCCCTATCTCCGCACTCGTCAGGTTCTGGCATTCATCAAAAGCATAATTGCCTATGGTGGTCGCACCATTTATATACGCCGTTGTCAATTCTGCCATCCGTGCAAAGGTAAAAGGTTCAATCTCTGCAACACTCTGGACTGTTATTGTCTTAACATCCGCTCCCGGGGCTTTATAAGCAACATTCCCCGATGCAGTAGGCAGCGTATCCGGAGTAACCCCAACCAGGAAACCCCCGGTATTTAATCCTGAGAATAATCCCAACTGGATAGAATTGACTCCGTTCGGCACAACTATATTCTCCGCACCGTTTTTAATATTTACCTGATTTTCCGACGAACCGTTAAACGCCCCCATCGTCTCTATTTCTAATTGAGGTGTCATATACGGGAATCTATAATATGATTTTCCGTCTGCAGGCTTGTAAGCCCCTTCATATTCGCTGGGACCGCCGTCAATCTTAAATCCGTTCTCTACATCCTCTTTTGTCGGGAAATACTGCAGCTCCGACATTCCCCTCTCAGGATTGTACTTCACCGCCAGGTTGGTCGGCATACCGCTGTAATAAGTAACATAACTTTGGAGCTGCTCCCCGGCGTTTATTTTGGAGGTAGATTTCATCGCATACTTAAATGGCTCTGTATTCGTTCCGTCCTCTTTCTGAATTGCGCCTGTAAAGCTTAAAAATGGCTTTGCTTTCAAATAATCATATGGTTTAGCCAAATATTCCGCTCCGTCATCCTTGGGCTTTACATTACAGTTTGCATGGCTGACTATCTGTGTTGCAAAAGCGCCGTCGCCCAAACTGGTAATTTTCGTTGTATCTCCAAAAATAATATGTTCCAAATTGTGGCATCCCTTGAAAGCATTGTTCCCAATACTCTCAATCGTATCAGGAAGGGTTACTTTCTCTACTCCGCAATTCTCGCTAAAACTCTTTATACTCGGATCCGGATTCGTTGTAATAGCTTTAACCGTATGGGGGCCAATTTTTCTCGGTACTACAATATCCGGTACTAAAACATTGTCCCTGATTAATCCTGTCTTAGTGTCCTCAATGCGGAATCCATTCAATTCACCCGCTGAATTCACCTCATATGCCAGCCCTACATTAGGATCCGCTTCATCCCTGCACAACCCCGGCTCTACAATCTCATATCTGTCCTGGCCATAATATTTAAAACAGATCCGTCTTACATTCGCGATATTATGTACAGGTGTCTTTGTCCTGTTGCCGCTGCCATCCATATATCCCGGCGCTTCGAAATAAAATTCATCCCCCACATCATCCATAAACCGTTCAAATGAATAGGAACCGTCTACCCTGCCATTAAGAGGCGGATAACTGCCATCATTGTCACCCCCCGGGAAATCAGCGTCTGGCGCATCCGACACAAATCTCAGCCTCTGGCTGGGTGTCGAAATACTTTTTAAACTAATGCATCCACGTACTGTGGAAAGGTGAAACACATTATCCCCCTTTTGATCTTCCGCGCCATCATAACTGCCCGGCAGATCCAGTCTTTCCAACGAACTGCAGTTTTCGAAAGCCTTATAACCTATCCTTCGCAAACCATACGATACGCCTTTATCCGTCAGCTTAATAGATTTCAAACTTGAACAATTCTGAAAACAGAAGTCTCCAATCGCCTCTAAAAGTGTAGGTACTTCAAACGACTGTAACTGCTCACAGTTTGAAAAAGCGTATGCGCCCAGCATCGGAAGGTTCGTATTAAAATCCATGCTCACAGTATTTAAGTTTCTGCAGTTTGCAAACGCATAATCTTCCAATGAGTTCAGACCATTTCCCAACTGGACATCCTTGATATTTACACAATTATTAAATGCATATTTTCCAATACCTATCAGATTAGAACCGATAGTAAGCTGCACAATATTTCCGGCTGCCATACCGGCGCCTTGTGATGCGTCAGTCCCGCCGCCATCGGAAACCGCACTTCCTCCGAATACACTATGGTTTTCATCCGAATCTTTATCGGCTAATTTCCATCTGTTATCTTTATCATCAAGTTCTGCATACTGGTTCCCGATATATTTTACTTCCGCGCCGGTGATTCTTGCACTGCTGTTATCAATCGGTTTCCAGTTTGTATCTTTATCTATTGGCTGTGTCAATACACTTTTATCAGGAGAACCATTGTTTGCATCATAATAATATAATTGTACATCCCCCTCCCCTTCCGGGCTCCATTTATCCTTATCCTCTACTGTACAGGGAGCAATCGAATCAAATACGTCTTTTATCACTTCTTTATCTACAGTTACCGTTATTGTACCACCACCAGGCTTAGTCTGTTCTTCTGTTACCTGTACTATCTCTGTCACTTTCTTTGTTTTCACATAAAACAATGGTTTGCCATTTCTATTCGCCGCAGCGTAAGTAGACTCAAAATCCCACACCTTCACATATGCATCCATGTTTGACGGAATTGTCAGCCTTCCGCCTCCCGGTAATTCCTGATTCCGGTCATAACCTACTATCACAGCCGACTTTTCCGAACTACTGTTCTTAGGATCCCAATGACCGTTACTATCCACATAAACAAACCGGAATCTCGCCGTCCCATCCTGATATACCGGAGTATTAAGATCGTCCATATGCGGTATCGTTGATGCAGTCGTCCTGACAAAATACCCATCGTCCGCCGTATTCCATCCTTCATCCTCCGCAGCCGCTGTCGGCGTCACCGGAATAGCCGTCACTATCAGCGCCGATATCATAAACAGGCATCCAAACGTCTTCCGGATCTGTCTCCTTAGTTTGAAATTTTTCTTTTTACTTTTCTTGCCCTTAGCCATTGCTACTCTCCTCCATATGTAATACAAAGTCGCTATTTAATCCTTTTGGCCACCACGGCAAACCGTCCGTCAGTCTGCGAATGGTCACAGGTGGATAATGTCAAAAGCTCGTCGCCGTATTCCGCAGTCACCCCCGTATCATACAGGGACATTTCTGCCATTTCGTTCATATAGGAATTGAATTCTTCCTCTGATTTCGCCTCTATAAACTGATAATATTTAAAGGCAATCTCATTCTCATTGAGTACCCTCGTCCGGAACACATACATAACCTGATATGTACTCTTCTCATAGATTGTATCAAATTGTATTACACTGTGTTTCTCATAAAAAGACTCTGATGCATATTTCTCCAGGTCGCCGAACATCTTCCCCGATTTCATATGATGCCCGTACAGGATCAAATTCTGGCTCCGCGGATAAGCCACACAGTCCTTATCCATGAAAATACTGCCGTTGTTGTCCTTCTCCTGGTTGAAATTGTGATCCAGATAATATTCGTTATTGGATGTCTGCATCACAGGGTAATCAATTATTGTATCGTCAATTTTCAGCCATCCGATTAGCCTTTTATTCTTATTATATAAAGTTTTATAATCATCCAGCACATCGGGCAGCTCAATTTCCTCCTGTACCCCCCGGACTACAATGACTTTTTTCTCTTCCCCTTTATTCACAGGCTCCGCCAGAACCTCGCTGTTTTTCAGGCCGGCCAGCTCCTGGTAACTTGCATTGGTGCGTTCCGCCACATAATAATATATGAAAAAATACCCAAAACCTATGACTGCCCCTATGCTGCACAACGCCACCAGCCACTTCCTGCGCCGCTCCCGCGCCTTAAGCTGGGCGGCGATCTCAGCCTGCATATCCTTATCAAAATCCTTCAGCGATATTTCCCCGCCTCCGGCCTGCTTCTCTTTCGCGCTTTTCTTTCGGATCTGACTCTTTTTTACACTTTCCCTCGCCTTCCCCTTCGCTTTCTTTCCGGCCTGGCCGGTTCCTTCTTTTTTATATTTCTGTACCAGTTCATAAATCTGATCGTCAAAATCATTGCCGACCACAGATTCAAACCGGTAGGATCCCCCCTGCATCTGCTCATACAGCGCCAGCACGTCCTGCGGACGATTGAGATTTACTTTGGCTTTGATTGCGTCTATCTTCTTTTTATCCCGCAATGCCGCCTCGTAATCCGCTCTGGTACGGAACTGCCGCCCTTCCACCGTATGACCTTCCGCCATGCTCCACTCTCCTTTTATCGCTGTCTCTTATATATTATGCGGCTGGCACGCAGACCGCACACATATTATTTTACTATACCTCAAAATTAATGCAAGCCTTTTGTCCATATATTGTAGCAGATTTTTTTATTTTTTTCAAAGTATTTTTATTTTTGGCCTAAATCCGTGCTTTGCCGGGGATTGTTTTTTTCTGGTAATCGGAACGGGCCTGTGCAGAAAAACAGCCCTGCATGGGTATATACCCCCGGCCGGGCTGCTTTTTATTTGAAGGCAGGATATTCCATAACCTCCGGTGACTGTCTATCCTGCCCCCTGCACTGTCAGAAAGTTCCGCCAGGGATATTCAACAAATCCCCTTCTTTCCTCATCCATTTTCTGCATATATTCCCTTGCTTCCTCTAAAGACAGCCTGTACTTCTCCTGTACCTTCCTCAATATCTCATCTTCCGGCATCTTTCCTGTCACATAATCCAAAAACGCCTTTTACTCTTTTTAGCCAATTGCCTATGGAAATAAAGCTATACCAATCCTGCCTGCAGATACTCCCGGGCCTCTTCCCATGATAAATGGTATTTTTCCTGAAGCTTCTTTGAAATCTCATCCTCTGGCACTCCCAAATCCCGGCACATAGAAATAGCACCATAAATTTTACCTTTTTCTATTCCTTTTTCTATTCCTTTTTCTATCCCTTTTTCTATCCCTTTTTCTATATTTTCTTCATCGCGCTGCTGCATGAGCGGTT
>CANDKY010000122.1 GCA_947385425.1 uncultured Lachnospiraceae bacterium
GCAAAAGGAAAAGCCGGTGGAAGAGACGGATATTCCGGCATCCGACGGACAGGAAGCAGCACAGCCACAGAATGCGGCAGGTGGACAGGCGGGGCAGCAGGATGAGGCGGCAGGGCAGGCGCAGGCAGCAGGAAACCAGGCGCAAGCAGCAGAAAACCAGGCAGAGGCGCAGGGACAGGCGGCGGCAGAAGCACAGCCCGCAGTGCCGGAAGTAAGGAATGTGGCAGGAGTCATTATGGTGGGGGATTCCCGTTTTGTGCAGATGCAGCAGAATATAGGAGAAAACAGTTGTACCTGGATCGCGGAAGGCGGCAAGGGCTATAACTGGTTTAACGAGACGGCGGTTGCAAAGATAGACGGCTGTGTGGGAAAAGGCTCCAAAGTTTTGATTAACCTGGGAGTGAATGATCCGGGGCATGTGAATGATTATCTGGCACTGGTAAATGCCAAAGCGGCAGAGTGGGCCGGCAAAGGCGCCACGGTATATTATGCTTCCGTCAACCCGGTATGGGACAATCCTTATACGACAGAAGAGCAGGTGGAATATTTTAACAGCCAGATGCAGGCGGGGTTAAGCGGGGATGTCCACTGGATAGACAGCCACAGCTACCTTACATCCATTGGTTATAAGCTGGTGGACGGGCTGCATTTCAATGCAGAGACATATCAAAATCTTTATGCGTATTTTATGAGCTGCCTGTGACATATTTTTCCTTGTACTTGCAGGGGGAATCTGCTATAATCGTTAGGGATGGCTGTGTTTTACTATTTACGGCTGAAAATGAAAGAAACTATAAAGCAAAAGGAGAGATACTATGAAAGGAAACATTGTTGTCGGACAGTCCGGCGGCCCTACTGCCGTGATTAATTCTTCTGTTGCCGGCGTATACGCAGCGGCAAGAAAACTGGGAGTAAACAAAATATATGGTATGGTGCATGGGATCCAGGGATTCCTGCAGGATAACCTGTGCGATCTCGACGAATATCTGGCAGACGAGACAGGGATTGAGCTATTGAAGAGGACACCTTCTGCATTTTTAGGTTCCTGCCGTTTCAAGATGCCGAAGATTGAAGGGCATGAAGATGTATATGAGAAAGTATTTGAAATCATGGAGAAGCACGACATTGAATGTCTGTTCTATGCAGGCGGCAATGATTCCATGGATACGGTAAAGATGTTATCCGATTATGCGGCGGCACATAATAAACCGCAGAGGTTTATGGGTGTCCCGAAGACAATCGATAATGACCTGCCGATTACAGACCACTGCCCCGGTTATGGTTCCGCGGCAAAATACATTGCATCCAGTATAAAGGAAATCATCCGCGATAACGAGTCTTTCGGCGTGGAGAAGCCCACGGTATGTATTGTGGAGATTATGGGACGTAATGCCGGCTGGCTTACGGCATCGGCAGCTTTGGCTAAGGGCGACGACTGCAGCGGCGTGGATGCGATTTACCTGCCGGAGAAGACCTTTGATATGGCGGCTTTCATGGACAAAGTGAAAAAACTCAGCGCAACGAAATCTTCCGTAGTGATTGCGGTTTCGGAAGGCGTTAAGATTGCAGACGGGCGTTATGTATGCGAGCTGGCAAATGAAAATGTGGCTGTGGATGCGTTCGGCCACAAGCAGATGTCCGGTACGGCAGCTTATCTTGCCGCTGAGATCGCAAAGGAAACCGGGTTAAAGACCCGTGCCATCGAGCTTTCCACGCTGCAGCGTGCGGCTAACCATCTTGCTTCACTGACGGATATTAATGAGGCTTTCCAGGTTGGGCATGATGCTGTCCTTGCGGCGGAAGAAGGGAAAACAGGGATGATGATTATCCTTGAGAGAAATGGGGATGATCCTTACCAGTGCGGTACGAGCGCTTATGATATTCATGAGATCGCTAATGTGGAGCGGTCGGTTCCTGCAGAGTGGATTACCGAGGACGGATGTGATTTGAATGACGGTTATGAGAAATATGCAAGGCCGTTGATCATGGGTGAACTGCAGCCGTGGTTCTCCAATGGTTTGCCGAGACATTTGGTACGGAAATAATAAACAGTTTTGTGATATATTGGCAGATGCTTAGAAGAGCCTGTCCGGACACTGTATGAAAAACGGTGTCCAGGCGGGCTCTTTTTATGCACACGGGCACCCAAAGGAGAATGTCAGCAAGAGCTGACGGGTGCCCGGCGCGCGAGTAGGGGAAGATGGCTCTTCCCTACTCGATTGCGCAGCCCCATGCAGGGCAAATATGCCGCTAAGGCGGCGCATGGATGTGTGAAATTCTGTCATATAAGGGCAGTTTTTGATAAGAAAAGGTGTAACCAAAAGGGTTTGCCTCCAATATTATAATGGATATACAGTATATTATTTGAAGCAGGTGATTTCCGGAAAGTCCGTTCGCAGTCAGGCGGCGGCTTTCCGGAAATGATGGAGGACGTTATGGCAGAATATGATATTGCGGTAGTAGGAGGGGATAAGCGGACTGCTTATATGGTGCCCTTTTTCAGGGAAATGGGATACCGCGTCATTTGTTATAAAACAAGCCGCATAAAGGGTATGGCAGCAGAGGCGGACGGCACCGCGGAATCTTTAAAGCAGGCGGTGGATTCAGCGGAAATTATTGTGGGCGGGATTCCCATGGAGAAGAAAGGGATTGTCCATATCAGGGAATTGTCCAGGCATCTGCGCAGGCACCATAAGGTGTTCGGGGGCGTAATACCGGAGGCTTTCCGGCAGGAATGCGACGAGAGGGGAATCCGTTGTTATGATTATATGAAGGATGAAAGCATTGCGGTGTTCAATGCGGTGGCGACGGCAGAGGGAGCTATTTTGGAGGCATTGTACCATAAGGATACAAACATACACAGAAGCAGTACGTTAGTCCTGGGTTACGGAAGGTGCGGGATGGTGCTGGCACAGAAACTGAAGGCGCTGGCCGCCTTTGTTACGGTCTGTGGCAGCAATCCGATGGAGCTGGCCCGGGCGGAGGCCATGGGGATGGAAACATTGTTTTTAGACCGCCTGGAAGAAACGGCAGGGAAATTTGAGTATGTTTATAATACCATTCCGGCGCTTGTGCTGGCAGAACATGTCCTGGAAGAAATGCAGAAGGATGTCCTTATCATAGACATTGCATCGGGTAAAGGGGGCGTGGACTATCAGGCGGCGGATCGCCTGGGTCTGGATGCGCTGCACTGCCTGGGGCTTCCGGGTAAATATGCAGGAAAGACATCGGCAAAGCGGCTGACGGAATATGTGGCGGATAAACTGTAGCGTGAAAAGAAGCTCTAAGGCGTCAGAAGACGCCGCAACGGTGTTCTTTACCGTTTAAGAGCTTTCTGGGATTTGCCATGCGTAGCATTGGCAAATCCATTTCACGCGGAAGAACGCAAAGCGAAGTATCGCTTGGAAAGAGGTGTTTTTCCAGGTTTTTCATGGTTGATTTATGCTGCCTTAATGCGGAAGTATAGCAATTAGAAGGAAATTGGATGATGTGGAAACAGAAAGGTTGGATGTTATATGGATTTAAAGGGAAAGAAAGTCGGGATAGCGATGAGCGGTTCCTTTTGTACCTTTGATAAGATATTTAAGGAGATGGAGCGTCTGGCGGAGGCCGGGGCGGATATTTATCCGATTTTTTCCGATGCGGCGAAGCAGATAGCAAGCCGGTTCGGGACGCCGGAGGAGTATAAAAAGAGGGCGGAGGAGATTGCAGGCAGGGCGCCGGTTATGAGTATTGAAGGGGCGGAGCCGATAGGGCCGAAAGGGTATCTGGATGTGCTGGCGATTGTGCCGTGCACCGGGAATACGGCGGCGAAGCTGGCAAACGGGATTACGGACAGTCCGGTGCTGATGGCTGCCAAGGCGCATCTGAGGAATAATAAGCCGCTTGTTATATTTATTTCGACCAACGACGGGCTGGGGATGAATTTGAAAAATATCGGGCTGCTGATGAATACGAAAAATATTTATTTTGTGCCTTTTGGGCAGGATGATTGGCAGAAAAAACCAAATTCCCTGGTGGCCCGTGCGGATATGCTCCTGCCGGCATTGGAAATGGCGTTGGAACATAAACAGATCCAGCCCCTTTTATTAAAACATTAAGAAACACTAAGGCTGTAAGGAACACAGCCTAAGTGTTTCTAAATGTTTGGAAGAATGCCCGGAAATAGGGCATTCTTCCGGGTTTTCCATGGCAGGAAGGAGGGCATTCTTCCGGGTTCGTGTGTAATTTTAGTGTTTCGGAAAATATTTTAAATGTGACAGCGGGAGGTTTATTATGTGCGGGATAGCAGGTTTCTTTGATGCGAAGGCGGACTATGGAGTGGCGAAGGAAAAATGGGAAGGGGTATTGCGGGGGATGAACCGCAGCCAGAAGCACCGGGGGCCTGATGAGGATGGGATATTTTTGCGCCGGAATGTGGGCCTTGCGCATGTCAGGCTGTCAATCATTGACCTGGCAGGGGGGCAGCAGCCGATGGTGAAAGAGGCAGGCGGGTATGAGTGGGCGATTGTGTATAATGGGGAAATTTATAATATGAAGCAGCTTCGGAAGGAACTTGCAGGGGAGGGGGTTTCGTTTTCCACAAGCAGCGATACGGAAGTCATTTTGGCGGGGTATATGGAGCATGGGGTGGATTTTGTAAAGCGGCTGAACGGAATTTTTGCTTTTGCCCTCTGGGACGGAAGGAAGCGGAAGCTGTATCTGTTCCGGGATCGTCTGGGGGTGAAACCTTGTTTTTATGCAAGGAAAGGGGGCTGTATTATTTTTTCCTCGGAAATAAAGGGGATTTTGTCTTATCCGGGCATGGAAGCCCGGGTGGATAAAGAGGGGCTCTGTGAAGTGCTGGGGCTTGGGCCGGCGAAAACTTACGGGAAGGGCGTCTTCCAGGGAGTGGAGGAGGTGCTTCCGGGGCATTTTATGGAATGCGGCGAAGATTGTGTGCGGGAGCACTGCTATTGGAAGCTGGAGAGCCGTCCGCATGAGGAAAGTTGGGAGGAGACGGCGGAGAAGATGCGGTGGCTTGTCGTGGATGCGGTACGGATGCAGATGCTTTCGGATGTGCCTGTCTGTACTTTTTTGTCGGGCGGCGTGGACAGCAGCCTGGTGACGGCGATATGCAGCAGGGAACTGCAGAAGCAGGGGAAGGTGCTGGATACTTATTCTTTTGATTTCAAAGATAATGATATCCATTTTCAGGCAAATGCATTCCAGCCTTCGCAGGATAGGCCGTGGGTGGATATGGTGAAGGAACATGCCGGGACCAATCATTGCTATCTGGAGTGCCGGAACGAGGAATTGTATGATTATCTGTTTGAGGCGGTGGAAGCGAGGGATTTGCCCTGTATGGCGGATGTGGAGTCGTCCATGCTGTATTTTTGCAGGAAGGTGGCGAGGAGGCATAAGGTGACGCTGACCGGGGAATGTGCGGATGAAATTTTCGGCGGATATCCCTGGTTCCATAAAAAGGAATGTTTCGAGGCGGACACTTTCCCATGGTCCATGGATTTCGGGCCGCGGACAATGCTGCTGCGGGATGAGGTGGAAAGGGAACTGCCGTTGGAGGCTTATGCCAAAGAGGCTTATCACAGGACAGTAAAGGAAACTCCTGTGCTGGAAGGGGAAGAACCGGAGGAAAAGAGGCGCAGGGAAATTTCGTACCTGAACCTGCGGTGGTTTATGCAGACGCTGCTGGATCGGATGGACCGGACCAGTATGCATGTGGGGCTGGAGGCGCGCGTCCCTTTTGCCGATCACCGTATTGTGGAATATGCCTGGAATGTGCCGTGGGATATGAAATGCCGCGGGGGTGTGGTGAAAGGGCTTCTGCGGGCGGCGGGGGAAGAGTATCTTCCGAAAGAGGTCCTTTACCGGAAAAAGAGCCCGTATCCGAAAACTTACGATCCTGCCTATGAGCAGTTGGTAAGGCGGAAAATGCTGGAAGTTGTGGAGGACGGCAGTGCGCCGGTGAATGCGCTGGTGGACGGTGAGAAGGTAAAGAGGTTTATGGAAAGGCCGTCGGATTATGCCAGGCCGTTCTACGGGCAGTTGATGGCCGGCCCCCAACTGCTGGCTTATTTGCTGCAGGTGAATTACTGGCTGGAGAAATATCGGGTGGAACTGGTGTGGTAAATTCTGTGCCTGTGAGGTTGCGCGCGGTACCCTTCCGGCAGCCCCGTCGATACAAAAAAACCCGGAGTGCGCAAAATGCTTCCGGGTTTTCTTTTTATGCACAGGGGTGCGTAAGGAAATTAGCATCTTTGCTGCATGCACCCCGTGCGGCGAGTAGGGGGAAAAGCATCCCCAACTCGATTGCACACGGGCACCCAAAGGAAAATGTCAGCAAGAACTGACGGGTGCCCGGCGCGCGAGTAGGGGAATATCAATATCCCATATGCGATTGCACAAGAGGAAGTACGCCGCTAAGGCGGCGCATGGGGCGCCTTAACGGCGAGCAGGAGAGAAGGTTATTCCCCTGCTTTATTCCTGTGCCGCCAGGCAGCACAGGGAGAAGGACATTCCTTTGTCCGGTTTATATAAAATTCTATCCGCAGCCGGATTAATATTCCATAGCCTTTTCTTCCCCATTGAGTACGCGCAGCGCGCCCTGTGCCAATGCGAGCAGTTCATCTTCACCCGGGTATACCGTAACGGGGGCGATGAAACCTGCCCTTTCGGTCAGGCAGTCCGTGATATATTTGTTGTAGGCGATACCGCCTGTGATCAGGATCCGGTCTACTTTCCCGTTCAGCACACATGCCATGGAGCCGATGTCTTTCGCTACCTGCAGGATAAATGCCGCACGGATTACTTCGGCTTCCTTATTGCCTTCATCCGCCATTTTGTTGACTTCCCGCATGTCGTTGGTGTTCAGGTAAGCATTGAAGCCGCCGTTCCCGACGAGTTTCTTATATACTTCTTTCTCCGTATATTTGCCGGAGAAGCACATTTTAATCAGTGCGCCGGAAGGGACCGCACCTGCCCTTTCGGGTGAAAATGCGCCGTCGCCGTCCAGGGCGTTAAATACGTCGATTACTTTTCCTTTTTCATGGGCGCCTACGGATACGCCGCCGCCCATGTGGACAACGATTAAGTTTAAGGAATCGTAGGGCACGCCTTTTTCTTTTGCGTAACGTTTTGCCACGGCTTTCTGGTTCAGTGCATGGAAGACGCTGGTACGCGGGAGTTCCGGTACGCCGGAATATCTTGCCATAGGCATCAGTTCATCTACTACAACCGGATCTACGATATAAGAAGGGGCACCGATGGAATCGGCGATTTCCCTTGCCAGTATACCGCCCAGGTTGGAAGCGTGCTGCCCCTGCCTGCCGATTTTCAGGTCGTTTAAAAGGTCATCCGTTACCGCGTAAGTACCGCCCGGGATAGGTTTCAGCATACCGCCGCGGCCTACAACGACATTCAGGGATTTCATGTCGAAATCTTTTTCCTTCATAAGGTTGAGGATGATGTCTTTGCGGAAATCTTTCTGATCGACAGTGGAAGCATACTGTGCAATCTCTTCTGTGGAATGCCTTAAGGTTTCTTCAAACAAAAGGGTTTCATCCTCGAATACACCGATTTTGGTGGAGGTGGAGCCGGGATTGATAATTAAACTTTTTACGGACATAATGTGTCCTCCTTTTTTTGTTTTTTATAGTTAACGGTATTAGAAATTTCGTTTTCGGCTCTGCAGAAGCTTTCGTATATGGCTTTATCAGAAGCCGGAAGCAGAAATTTGTTATGATGTTTACAAAATAATAATGGTTTATTTCATGGATTCAGCTACAACTGCGCCGAGGGCGAGAGAGTTCACCTTTACTTCCATGGTATCCGAACGGGATGTCAGGATAACCGGAGCTTTGGTTCCCGTTAAAATGTTGCCGTTTTTCAGTTTTGCGGTATGTACCATTGCTTTGTATACAAGGTTGCCTGCGTGGATGTCGGGGAAAAGGAGGATATCCGCATCGCCCTGGATCGGCCTGCCGGTTGCGCCTTTGTGTTTAGCGGCCTCCGCGTCGATGGCAAGGTCGAGGGAAAGCGGGCCGTCTATAATACATCCTGTAATTTTGCCGTCTTTGTTCATCTGTGTCAGTTCGGCGGCTTCCACGGTGGCGGGCATTTTGGGATTAACCACTTCTACAGCGGCAAGGGGGGCTACCTTGGGGCACTCGATGCCGCAGGCTTTGGTGATTTCCAGTGTGTTGTTGATGATATGGACTTTATCTTCCAGAGTAGGATAGGGGATAAAAGCAACGTCTGTCAGGAACAGCAGATGGTCGATTCCTTCCACATCGAACACGCATACATGTGACAGAGGCTTCCCTGTCCTTAAGCCGACCTCTTTGTCAAGGACGCTTTTTAAGAAGTGTTTGGTGTCAATCAGGCCTTTCATATACATGTCCGCTTTTCCTTCATGCACCAGTTTAACGGCAGCGAGGGAAGCCTCAATGTCGTCTTCCACATTTATGATTTCGAAATCGCTGATGTCAACATTGTCTTCGGAAGCAACCGCTTTGATTTTTGCTTCGCTGCCTACCAGGATGGCATCTGCAATTTTCCTGTCTTTGGCTGCGCGGACAGCTTCCAGGACAGCGGAATCCTGCGCTACGGCAACGGAGACTTTTTTCATGGGGATTTCTTTTACCTTGGAAATCAGATCGTCAAAAGTTTTGCTCATTTCTCTGCACCTCTTACCTTATAATTTTTATAATATCGTTTATCAGTTGTTGTGATTTTTCTGATCGTTAAAATAATAACACTTCTTATGATTAAGGTCAAGATGATTGTTCCGGTAAATGTAAGGAACTGTCCCGAAATTATTTGCAATATTCCTTGTCTTTTTCTCCGATAGCACCAGCGCAAAATCAGTTACATAGCCCTAAGGAATCCACCATTCTGATACCCCCTTAGGGCAAAGCCCGCTATGCGCCTGATTTTGCTAATTACGTAGTAATTTTGCATTCTCGAAGAAAAATCCTGTGGACTATTTGCAAATAATTTTGGGACAGTTCCTTACGAAAAATCTGTTGATAAGCCGGTGCCAGGTGTCGTATAATCAAATGGATAAATCCTGAGGAATAAAGGTGGTGCAATATGGCGCAAAAAGCAAATCTCCCGATAGGTATCGAGGACTTTGGGCGGATCCGCAGGGACGGTTTTTACTATGTGGATAAAACAAAGCTGATCAAGGATCTTCTGGAACATATAGCGTATGTAAATCTGTTTACGCGTCCGAGGCGGTTTGGGAAAACCCTGAATATGAGTATGCTGAAGTATTTTTTTGAAGCAGGCGGGGACAGCACGCTTTTTGACGGGTTTGTAATTTCCGGGAAAAGGAGTTCTGTGACAGGTACATGGGGAAATTTCCGGTCATTTCAATCAGTTTGAAAGATGTGGGAGGGGAAAGCTTCGAAGAAGCGAAAATCGTCTGGTGTTCCGGCATCCGCGGTATCTGTGCGGAGCCTGGCGGGAGGAGATGTTATGAGAAGGGATTCTTTAAAAAAGTTTGGCAGTGTGATAGGGCCGTTTTTGGTTTATTATGTTGTCCATGATTTGGCGTCGGTGCTGCTGGCATTTTTGTTTGGGCTGAGTCTTGTGAAATGCGGGGAGGGCTACCGGGAGTTTATGGAAGCACATGCCGGGGCGGCAAACGGCGTGATGAACGGGTTGGCGTTATGCATAGGGGCGTTGGCAGTATTGCCGATGGCTGCCGGGGAACTAGCGCAGCATTGGGCAAACCACGGCGAATACAGTACCTGCTATTTGGGCAATGCGGTACCGGGGGCGGACGGGGGGGAAAAAGGATTCTTCCGGTGTCAGGAAGCGCCGGGGGGCGGAAGCGGCAGGAAGGTATTGGCGTACTGTACTTTGACGGTTTGCGCGGTTTCACTGGCGGTCGGGATGAATCTGCTTCTGCTGCTGGCGGGTGCGGCAGGGTGGTCGGAGCAATATACGGAAGTCTCGGCAAGACAGTATGGCGTGGGATTCGGGCTGGGGCTGATATTGTACGGGCTGGTGTCGCCGCTGGCGGAGGAAACGGTGTTCCGGGGGGTGATTTACAATCGGATGAAACGGTATCTGAAGACGGGGCAGGCCATATTTTTATGTGGTGTATTGTTTGGGATATACCACGGGAACCTGGTGCAGGGAATATACGGTTGTGTCCTGGGGGTGGTAATTACGGCTGTATACGAGTGGTTTGGGGACATCAGGGCGGCAGTGCTGTTCCATGGGGCGGCGAATGCGGCTGTGTTTATGATAAGTTACGATGCGGGAAGGATGGAAGGGATTTTAACACCTTTTTATTGTGCGTTATTTTTGGTACTTGCAATTTTGAGCATTATTTTCTTAAAATGTATAACGCAGAGAAATAAGGGCGCGGGGGCATTTTCGGGCTAAATGCGGTACTGGAATAAGAGTACTGGAATAGGAGATTTGTCGGATATGAGAAATAGGAAAGTATTTCACGGAAAGATGATAATAGCAGGAGTGATCCTGGCGGCAGGCTTGTTGGCCGCCTGCGGGAACCGGCCCGGGAAGGCGGATGAGGCGGCGGCAGTGGACGGCAGTGCGCCGGATGGCAGTACCGCAAAAAACGGCGGCCTGGCGGGACAGAGGGACAGAGAAGATGGGGACGGCACCGGGCAGGCGAAGGGCAGCGGCGGAAAAGAGGAGGGTGCACAGGGAGAAACAGGCAGGGACAGCGAAAAGGGGGAAAATGCGGAAACAACGCCCTTTGATTATAACCATGGATATAATGAAATTATCCGGTATTATGAGAACAACCTTTATTTGTCCAGGGAAGATGGAATCTATTTGCTGGAGGGAGGAGAAGGGGAAGGGAAACTTATTTTCCAAAACCCGTATATACTCCGCAGGGGGATGGAAATAGATCAGGGTTTTCTCTATTTTTGCGGATCCGTTATAAGGGGGAATGAGGAAACTTCTACGGTTTACCGGATGGATCTGGGGACTTTGGAAGTGAAGGATGCGCTTGCGGCCTTTAGCCGGAAATTTGAATTCCTGCATGACCTGTCGATTTATGACGGGAAATTGTATGTGTCGGACGGGGAGGGGCAGAAGACAGGCTTTGAACTGGACAGGGAAGGGAATGCCGGCAGGCAGTTGGACAGCGAAGCGGAGGACTTCCTTTACCGGGAATATAATGAATATATGGAATTGGAGGCCGCCAAGTGGAATGGGGCGGAGGAAGAGGAATACGGGGAGCTTGCAGAAGAGCAGGCAAAGAAATATCAGGCGGTTATGGATGTGGCGGTCTGCAAAAGGATGCTTCAGGGAGTGCAGGTGGTCAGCCGCTATAAAGATGAGCTTCTTCAGAGCATTTATCTGGAATATGAGAACGGGGTTTACGAATACCTGTGCGATGCCGTAGATTTCCCCATGCTCGTGACGGAAACCGGGCTGTATTATGCGGCGGAGGAAAGCGGGGAAATATGGTATGTGGATTTTAATACCAAAAGCCCGGAAAAAATTTTTGCGCGCGGAGAGTCGGGCTGGTCGGAGATCTCTTTAGTGAATTATGATGCGGATTACATTTATTTACTGCAGAAACGGTATGCAGGGGAAGAAGGGGGAAATGCCAGGGATGGGGAAGTTAGCACGAATAGGGAAGTGAACCGGGACGGAGACACGAGTCCGGATGGGGAGGTGAACCAGGACGGGGAAGCCAGCCGGGATGGGGAAGCGAGTCCGGATGGGGAGGTGAACCGGGACGGGGACGCGAGCCCGGATGGGGAAGTCGGCCAGGACGGGGAAGCCAGCCAGGACGGGGACGTGAGCCTGTACCGGGTGCCGCGGCGGGGCGGTGAAGCGCAGGAGGTATACCGGATAGAAGATGCGGCGGGCCAAAATGCAGCGAACGGCTGGTATGGAAACTGTGGGGTATACAACGGCCGGATGTTTTTTGCGGATAGCGGGCCGATTAGCCTGGTTCCGGCGGCGGACGGTTCATCAATACAATAGAAAATATATATGGAAGAAAGGCAGTAAACAGGCATGGGGACAGGGACGCTGTATGATAAGGATATCCGGGAACCATTGTTTGACTTTCTGGAAGAGGTTTACGGGAAAATAAGGATCATCGAGGAAAAAACGGTGGGAAAATCGAGAGCGGACGTGGTGATGGTGACGCCCGGGCTGCTTTGCGGGATCGAGATTAAAAGCGATGCCGATACTTACGCAAGGCTAAAGCGGCAGGTGAAAGATTACGATTTGTATTTTGACCGTAATTATGCGGTGGTGGGGTCAAGCCATGCCATGCATATCGAAGAACATCTTCCGGCATGGTGGGGAATTATTACCGTGGAGTTGGTAGAAAATAACGCTGATTTTTATATCCTGCGCAAACCCCTCCCGAACCCGGCCGTGGACTGGGAAAGAAAGATAAGTATCCTTTGGCGGCCGGAGCTTGCCCACATCCAGGAGATGAACGGCCTGCCGGGGTATAAGGGGAAAAGCAAGCTCTTCGTGCAGGGGAAGCTGTTGGAAAAAGTGCCTGCCGGGGTGCTGCAGGAGCAGCTTTGCGGGGAATTGTTCGAACGGGATTATACATTAATTGGGGAAAAGATACAGGAATTCCGTACGCAGGGCAGGGGAAAGCGGCAGGGTCTGCCAGGCGCAAAAAGGAGAGGGAAAGCCGGAAAACAGGGATGCGGGAAAAGGAGGGATTGAAGCATGGCAAGGACGGTGAGCATTGGGCGGCAGGATTTTGAGAAAATCAGGACAAGGGATAATTTTTATGTGGATAAGACGGCGTTTATCCGGGAGTGGTGGGAGGCTGACGATGATGTGACATTGATCACACGGCCGAGGCGGTTTGGGAAAACGTTGAATCTAAGTATGCTGGAGAAATTTTTTTCCGTGGAGTATGCAGGGCGGGGGGAGCTTTTTGAAGGGCTTTCCGTATGGCAGGAGGAAAAGTACCGGCAGATGCAGGGGACATGGCCGGTGATTTCTATCAGTTTCGCGAAGGTTAAGGAAACAAACTATGTAAGCGCACGCAGGAGGATCTGCCAGATTATCACGGATTTATATAACCATTTTGATTTCCTGGAAGACAGCGGGAAGCTGAATGGGAAGGAACGGGAATTTTACCGTGAGGTCACGGCCAGGATGGAGGAACACACGGCGGAGGAAGCCTTGAATGCCCTGTCCGGTTATTTAATGAAGTATTATGGTAAAAAAGTGATCATCCTTTTGGATGAATACGATACGCCTATGCAGGAGGCATATGCATTTGGGTATTGGGAGGAGATGGTCATTTTTATGAGAAATCTGTTCAATGCGACTTTTAAGACGAA
>CANDKY010000123.1 GCA_947385425.1 uncultured Lachnospiraceae bacterium
GCAGGGAATGGAAATCCCATACGATAACGGGCGAATCCTTTTCAAGCGCGATCCGATAAGTCGGGGATATGCCGCCGAAAGCGGAAATGCCCTGACGATACAGGCTGCGTGTCTGTTCGTCAATCGTATCATAATCCATATATTAATTGAAGGCAGAACTTAATGCGATTGTACCCGCGCAAAAACGTGTGGAGGAATTAAAGGGAGGCATAGACGGAATTGTATAATAAAGAATTAGAAAAGCAGCTTCACGATTTGTTTGCGGAACTGCAAAAGAGAACCATGAAAATCGCTTCTGAAGCCAAGACAAACACGGAAGCAACAGAGCGTATCATGAGGATTGTTTCTGGAACAATTTCCTCAGAGGCAGAAGGTTATATGGTTGACATGTATGCGTGCCTGGTGGAAAAGATAAAAAATGAGGAATTTTTCCAGAACCCGGAAAATATGAACGCGTTTTACAGATTAAATCTCCGGGAAGATTTAAATGAGAAGTACCAATTCAATATCGAGAGCATAGATGCATATAAAAGGGGAATTGAGTATAAAGAAGTAAATCAGCTTTATGTGGCAGCAGGAGCAGCGGCAGGTACATTGGCTCTTGGAGGAATTTTAAAATTTGCTCTTTCAAGTAGTATCGGCATTCCGTTCCCTATCATAATTGTGGGGGCACTTGTGGCTGCCTGTGCTGCATATTTTGCAATTCCAACAAAAAATCGTAAAGATTATAAGAAAGCTGTTGATAAATTTTTGCATGATTTGGAAAATGATATTTTAGATTGGTTCGTAGAAGTAGAAGTTTATTTTGATCGGCAGGTAAGGAATCTCTACAGGTAGGAGGGAATAAAGTGGCTGAAAATGAAGTGCCAGTAAAAACAGCATTTGACATAAAAAAAGAGTTTGAACAGGATACATTGGTTGTAGCTGATCAGACCAGTGCATTTGTGCAAACGATGCAGCCAGCATACATGGTAAGCCAATCAAATCTTGGAAACCTTATGTATGATAATTCTGCTGAATTGCTTGATGCAGTTACCTTTTTTAAGATAAAGAGTTGTTCATCAGAGCATTCGGATGAACTTAAAGATTATTTATTTGAAAAGATGACAAAGTTCTACACGACAATTCATGCATTAAACCGGCCTGTAATATATGGAGTTATTTCGTATGAGGGAATGACTAACTTGGTCCTTGGAATCTATTCGACAAACGGCGCTGATACAAATATGATTAAAAGTATCATGCAAGGACTACTAGATGGTATTGATATAGAAATATTTAAGCCGTCTTATGGCCAAAGAAAGCAAAAATAAAATCTGGATTTATTACAGGCGTTCCATCAATTAAGGTAGGGGAAGATAAGCAGTCATTCGACATAGGACCTGTAATGAAAAGCTTAAATGGACAGAATTATACATTACTGTTTTGCTCAAGACCGGTGAATCCTGATTTTATTTCGGATGCTTATGGAAAAATTATTCAAGTCAGAGATGCTTGTTTTGCTGTTAGTAAAAGAAATATTTCCAGACAGCAAGGAACAAGTCATTCTGTGGGGGATACTACAGGAACATCTGAATCCCACTCACATAGTACAAGCACTACAAAAACAAAAGGTGGAAGTTTTGGCTTAAGTTTTATCTTGAGTCTTAATAAAAATTGCAGTAAATCAAAGCAAGAATCAGATAGTTATTCAACATCAAAGAATTATAGTAAGACTATTACCGATGCTATAAATCAGACATCTGGAGAGTCACACGATGTACAGAATGGGTTTGCACTGGAAATGATGGAGTATGCTGACAGAGCTATTGAACGATTGCGTCAGGGAAAAACAAATGGAATGTGGGAAACAGTAATCTCATATTCGGCTGAAGAAGATATGGCAAAGCAAATTATAGAGGCTTGCATTAGCGGAGAGATGGCGAAGCCAAACCCAGATTTATTGCCAGCGGTTGTCAGAAGTGTTGATGGCATGACACAAAAGAATCCTGTTGTAATACCAAGGATTTTGAAAAACGAGGGAGAGATTTCAAATTTATGTACAATGGTGACGTCAGATGAACTGGGATTTATAAGTACGCCGCCATCAGAGGGTGTGCCAAATTTTGAAGTGAGAGTTGAGAAGAATTATCCTCTTATTGCAGATACTGTGTCTGGCGTACATATCGGAAATTTGAATGATGGAACTAGAACTCTGGATAATATGCCATTTAAGCTTTCAGACGCTGATTTGGCAAGACATACTTTTGTTTGTGGGATAACTGGAAGTGGGAAGACTACGACGGTAAAAAGAATACTTGATCAGGCAAAAAAGCCATTTCTTGTTGTTGAGTCTGCAAAAACTGAATATAGAGGGATGAAATTATCTGATGGGGAAAAAATTTCTGTCTATACATTGGGGAGACCAGAAATAAATTGTATCTCAATGAATCCGTTCTATATCCAAAACGGTGTTAGTCCTCAGATACATATAGATTTTCTGAAGGATTTGTTTAATGCATCATTTTCTTTTTACGGACCCATGCCATATATTCTTGAAAAATGCCTACACAACATATATAAGAACAAGGGGTGGAATTTGACATTAGGGTATCATCCGTTTCTGGCAAATACGGAAAATATGGAGGATTTCTTCGATATTGAGTACACAAAATCTAAATATTCATTAAAGGAACATAGGTATTTATTCCCGACAATGCAGGATTTAAAGGATGAAGTAGAGCGGTACGTTGAGGAAGAAATGAATTATGAGGGAGAAGTGGCTGGTAATATCAAGACTGCTATAAAGGCAAGGCTTGAAAGTGGCTGAACAAATTCCTTCAAAACTTGCTTCTGATGTAATAAAGAATTCCTCTAATAAAATAGTGCAGAGACTGGTTGCCATTGACGATCAAACACTTATAGCCAATACAATTGGAATTGAACCCGAGGATGCAATGCAACAGGGCATCTTGCGTACAGGAAAATCTCTCTGTCATAAAGAGGGAATGAACAAACCTGTAAAAGTTGATATTATTTCAATAGAGGATGTAAAAGTGACAGATGGTATGCTCTATAGCGGAAGCATGGAAGAAAGAACACGCAAGGTAAATGAAAGCATAATGCGAGAGGCAGTAGGAAACAGCAAATATGAGTTAGCAATTAAGCTATTAAATTCTTTGCTTGTTCAGGATGTCGCCCATATAAAAGCTTCCATAGAGAAATATAGGGATGAGATAAGAAGGGCATATATAAAAAACGGAATATCTTTTATTGGTGGAGGTTATGAGCGAGAGCTGCAGTCTATGGCCATGGTTTCTGCCGTTGTACAATGCCTGTTGAGTGGGACGTACAAAGTGAAAGAATTACCAGGTGATGAATTTGAGGAAGAACTTGAAAAATTGATACAGAATCCCTGCGATGATCACATTAAGAAGATTAGGGACATTCTTAAAAAACTTTATGGTGACGACCCATCATATAAAGGAAAATATATTATCGCAATGTTGGTAGTAAATCAGCACGAAAAAGAGATGGATGTTAGGAATACTATTAAAAATTATTTTGTTTTCCCAGATGATTCCACGGTGGAAGACATTATGAAGATGATAAAGGAGGGATGATATGGCTCTTCCAGCAATAGCAAAAATAGCCGAAATGGCAAGTAAAGCTTCAGAGGAAAGTATAGGAAAGCCATTGCCCGGTGAGACAGTTAACCACGGGGATTTTGGGCAATTGAAAACGCGGGAGGCAGGAACTTTAAATGAGGTAAAGGAAATCCCCAAAGAGGGAGGACCTGATTTAGATGTTATTAGAACGGAAACATTACAACAAATCATTGAAGAGAATAAGTTGAAGATTCAAGAAGTGAGAGATGCCATAAAAGCAGATGATTCACCTGAAAAAATTGATGATTCAAATGAAAATACGGAACCATCAGAAAATAACGAGACAGATGAAGATAAAGAATTAACGGAAGATGAAATTAATGAAAAGCAACGAGCTGCTATCAAAGAAGCATTGGAAAAAATTCGGAATGGTGAAAAACATACGAATGAAGAATTGGGAAATCCTGGCGAAATGATGATGGATCAATATTATATTTCCCAAGGATACAAGCCATTGAATAAGCATAGAGTCACAAGTCTGGATGACAAAAAGGGTGGCTTCAAAATCGGAATAGATGGTGTGTATGAAAAGATAAATCCGGATGGCTCAAAATCTTATGTTATAGCTGACGCGAAATATAATACATCGCAATTATCGGAGACCAATGATGGCAAACAGATGTCAGACAACTGGCTTGAGAAAAGGTTGGATGATGCTGTCGGTAAGGAAAAGGCAGATGAAATTAGAGAGGCCATGGAAGATAATTCAGATTCCGTTTCGAAGGAGGTTTACCATGTAGACCCGAACATTGATGAAAATGGTAATATGCATACGGATGTTCAAGAGATTGATTCTGAAGGAAATAAAGTGGGCGAAAAGACGATAGTTGAGTATTTTGATGAAGACGGGAATAGGGTTGAACCGTCTGATAAAGAATAAAGACGGAGGTGGCATAAATGAGAGACATTCGCAAATCAAAGGAATATTTTCAAACATTTTTAGATTATCAATATTCACGTATTGAAAAGAAGATGGCAAAATTAAAGGATTCCGATAATGCCAAGCAGCAGAGAATACTTGTTTCACTGACAGGCTTTGAGACTGATTTATTAAAGGCTGAATTTTCTGCCGGAGCATCCAAAGAAAATTTAAAGACTCTCTTGATTAGAGCACTTGACATTTGTAGGGCTTATAAGGACATTACCTATGGGGATGTATTGGATTTACTAGCACTTTCGATTATGGTAAGTTTAAGTCATGATGTAAAGAAGTTTATCGAGGCTAATCATGAATTGGTGTCTCACGATAGACTGCTTAATTGTCTTGCTGAGTATATCGGAGAAAATAAATGTTCATGGGATTTAAATCTTTCTCTAAAAGCAGAGTTTGCAGGATTAAATGATGTATTTGGAGCTGAGGATAAGGAAACTGCCATGAAAACATATTTGAAAGAATGGTATATTAACCATGCCGAATATGCTTGGTATGATTCTCATTTGAAAGATACGGATACTTATTGCGGTTATTGGAGTTTTGAGAGTGCTGCTGTTGCTAAAATCCTTGGGTTGAAGGAAGAAATGTTGGTGGAATTAGTTTATTATCCTGTCATATGATTTGATAGGCTGTATTATTAAGGAGCATAAAAGATTAGAAAATAAAATTGTAGGTATCTTCGGATGCCTGCAATTTTTTTGCTCAAAAATCGGAAAATCGCCGTCTAGGGTACATAGATCTCCACAAAAGAACAGGACACGCCTGCTGACAGTGCTATGTGCCGGTGGCACATGCTTAGCACGGAGCGAAACGGAGTGTAGACTAACGCGGCAATGATGCAAATAGCGAGTGCTTGGTATATGAGGAATTGAAAAACGGGGTACTAGCATTATTTTCCTGCACCGGCACATACAAGTAACAGTACTCGTGGGTACCATCTTCTGGTTTGAAAAAACCGTAGTATTCAACAATCGGTAGTGTATTATTGCCATAAGTATAGCCGAGTCCAGGGGCAATTTGCTCCCCAATCCAATGATATGGCGGAATGCCGCCCGCCCACGGCTCGTGTCCGAGTGCCCTTGCGGTTTCGTCACACATCCTTATCCGCAGAAATTTTGCAGCGGGAATTTTGCAAATATCATAGGGAGCGGGCTGGACATCAGCCGTGACAAGAAATCCAAACATCACGCCGCTGGGCCGTTCGCAGGAAAGATAATTCAGGCTCATGCAAACATCCCAATTATCTTCACGGCTGTTTGGTAAGGCGGAGACAGACATAAAATCCTCCATAATTTTTTCAACATTAGGTTCATCGGTATTATTGTCTGCATATCCGGCTTTTCCACACCAGACAGTGGCGCTCCATGCAACCAAATCAACAGCAGCTCCGTTGTAGTCATAAGTTTTAATGATATTTTCTTGAGGATGCCGTATATTCATTGTATTTTTCCTCCTGGCAGATTCTGATCAGACGGAAGTCATTGTGTTCAATTGTTATTTCTGCACCAAATGCCTTACAATATGTTTTTGCCGCTTCCATACTGTTTTTTACATAAACTTGAGTATCATTTTTCATGTATGTCTTCTGGATAGTTTTTTCAATTTAGTTTTTTCAATTCCCACTTTTTCTAAGATTAATTGTCACGAACATTTTATCTCTAACAGTTTCTTGATATCTTCATAATGTTCCTGGCAGATAACCCGATAATGTATCCAGCCGCCATCGCCGCAAGGATATTTATTATCAATGTATTCTTGGGTGTATTTTTTCAGCGCCCCATAAACCGTTTCATATTGTGAATCTGTTAATCTCATCATAACTGTAAATGCGCCGGCTTCAGCAAAGATATTACACATAAGCTTTTTCTTTTTATAATGCCCGATTCCCCAGCCGTATTTATTGCCATAAGGGAAAACCACTTTCTGTTCGGTATGGAACGTAGCAGCCAGCCAATTATTTATCATAGAAAAGCGTTCTGCATTTTCCGAACAATACGCGGTCATTTCCTCTACGGTTGGAAGAACCTGTTTATTCAGCATTCTCTCGTACATAGCCACCCTCCAAATCCCAATTTACCCGTTTTAACCGATGCCATTGATTTAGAGCCTGTTTAAAATCTCATTTCCACCATCTGTACACGGTGAAACCGTTCACCATTTTGTGAGATCTTTGCCTCTCGCAAACTGTGGTGCACATCTGGCGAAAAGCAGATTTTAAACAGGCTCTTAAGCTTTTCGGGGTATTGCAAACCATATATCTCAATCCGGACTATGGAAAGACGCTTTTGCCTTTATTGGGATATAATAGTCCATCTGTTCATATCCCATTACTTTTTTCGCAAGCGGTGGCGTAATTATATTTCCTAATTCCGGACGTGATGTGTCACGCTCAAACCCGTTTTCACTTAGAAACTTTTCTATCTCTGTATCCATAAGCCCCTTATCTGTTTTCTGGTCTATGTCGGTTGCTACAGCATAAAGGCCACCCTGGAAATCGATTATTTCAAATTCTTTTGGGACATTCATTCCGGCTTCATACATATACAGCCAGACAAAGCCTTCTCCTGTCCAATATAAGAAATCTCTTGGAAACAGGCTGCGTTTTTGCGAAGATAACCATTCGTCAAATATGTTGAAATTCCCCTCTCCGAACATACCTGTTCCGGATGAAACCATTTTGCAGGCTGGCATTTCGTAAATCCTTACACTTTGCATTGTTATTTCTCCGATTTCTTTTTTATAATGGCTTTACTATAATAGTACTTTCTCATAATAGTACTTTTTCATAATAGTACTTTCTCATAATAGTATTTTACTTTAAAGAATAAAATGGGTTTCTTGCTATACTATTTAATATAACATATATATCCTGACACCTTTTGTCAAGGTTTATTTTTCTTATAAATTTCTTGTGCCTGTGCGGCTAAAACGGCTTTCAAATATGCCGGTTCAATGATTTCAACCTGCGCCCCAAAGGAAAGCAGATAACCAATAAGCCATGTATTAACAGGCATTTCGGCACAGGCAATTAAGTCACCATTTTTCTGATATTCAATTTGTGTTTCATCAAATTCATCATAAACACGATATGCGATTTCTTTTGAAAACAAAAGGACTATCCGGGAACATATCTTTTGTAAATTATTTTTTTGTTCCGGGTATGGTCTTGGTATAAATGTATTGTTTAATAATTCCAATTCTAATATGCGGTTTAATTTGAATATCCGAAAGTCCTGCTGTTTCATGCAGAACGCTTTCAAATACCATTCCTTTGACTTATAAGACAGCTTTAACGGCTGAATGGTGCGAGTGCTCCGTTCACTCTTAGTACTTTCATAGACTATTTTTATTTCCTGGCACTGAATTACTGCTGTTTTTAATATTTCAAATTTGGAGTTATCAAAAGCGCGCTTTCCCCACCGTGAGAAATCCACCTCAAGCCAATTTCTTGTATTTACGTTGAAAAGTGCGGATAATTTTGTCAGGGTTTCTTTTCCGCCAATATAACCTGTAGCCAATATACTTTGTATCGCTGTCAAAACTTCCTGCTTTTCTTTTTCGGATAATATTGCCCTGTCCAGAATATAATCTTGCAGTAAGTGTATCCCGCCATTTCTTCCTGTTTCGGCATAGATTGGAATGCCTGCGCTGCTTAATGCTTCCACGTCACGGTAAATTGTTCTTGTGGAAACTTCAAATTCCGCTGCTAATTCAGGAGCCGTAGCATGCCCCTTGTCTAAAAGATAATATAAAATTTTGAATAAACGGCTGTCTGACATTATTTCACCTCCCATTTAAGGATACCATAAAAATTTTGGCATAGCTTGACAAATTTCGAGGTGTGAAACTTATACCCATTCTGATTCGTTTTCTCTATATAAGGATGTTTTCTGTTTTGGCTGCAGAGGAGTTAAAGGAACGGCAGAGGGCAATGATTGATTCCGGCGGGTTTAAAACAGTTTCAAAAAACGTGAGGGAGGGCGAAATATGGATATCAGCGGGATTCGGGAAGTGCCGGAGGCATTTTACGGGATGCAGGGGAGGAAAGCGGCAGGGACAGCCGGCGGGAAGGGGATTTCTTTTAAGGGCTGTATGGAAGGGGCAATAAAGGATGCGGGGAAGAAGGAAGGGCCTGTATTTCCGGAGGGAGAGGATGTGGTGATGAGCCATCCTCCGCTGTATACGACGCAGTTTTCCGTAGATATGGAGAAGCCGAAGGAAGAAATGACATTGGATGAATATAAGCAGTATATATGCAATGCCGTGTCGGCGCTGCCGGTCAGTACCAGCAGGAAACTCAACAGTTCGGGAATGCTCATTTTTAAGGAGGAGGCTTTTAGGGAGATGAAGGAAAACCCAGAGTATGAGAAGGCTGTGGTGGATATGCTCCGGGAAAAGTATGCTTTCGGGGTATCCGTTTATACGCCGGACGTGAGTTATCAGGTGATTGGCGCCAGTGAAGAAGAATGTTATGGTTCTGCGATACCGGTTAAGAATTACGGGCAGATGATGGCCGGGCTGCAGGCTTCCGGTTTGGGTTTGGCTGGTTTGGGCAGCCTGGGCGGGGCGCTTCTGGGGACGGCCCTTTCCGGCCTGGGGCTGACGGGAAGCAACGCTTATGCGGGCTGGGCAGGAGCCGGCCTGGGATTGGCGGGAAGCAACGCTTATGCGGGCTGGGCAGGAGCCGGCCTGGGATTGGCGGGAGGCAATGCTTATGGGGGGTTGGCAGGAACCGGTGTTTCGGCTTCCGGCCTGGGATTGCCGGGAGGCAACGCTTATGCGGCCTTGGCAGGAACCGGCCTTTCCGGTTTGGGTATGGCTGGTTTGGGCAGTTCCACGGCAGGTTTGCCGGGGACGGGTAACACGGACTTTCCTTTGGCAGGGGGAACCGGGACTTTGGCTTCGGCCTCCGGGAGAGGAAGGGGCGGCTATGCGGATATGGTGAAGGCTTATAAAAGGACGGCGGAGAACCGGGGCGCAGGCACGGGTCTGCGTGAGTATAAAATTTCTAAGAGCAGTCGGAGGGAGAAGGAATGAAGGTAGGAGGATTTGGAGATTATGGATATGGCTCTGCCTGTGCGGGAAGGGCAAAGAACCGGCAAAGGGAAGGGGCAGTGCAGGGGAACGGGCAGTTTGCGCCGGAGTATGGGGCGCGGGCGGCGAACAGGGTAACGGAGAGGAAAAACCCAAAAACAGCAAAAGGAAATGTAACGCCGAAATGGGACGTGGCCTGTGCGGGCAATAATATCGTGCTCCATGGGACGGATACTGCAGAAGGGGATGAGGCTGTGACTGCGTGGGCAAATGTGGCGGCAGGAACATCGATGACGGTATACAGGCCCCGGGAATTTGACCCGGAACATCCGGTTTATAAGGTGAAAATGTGGGAGGAATCGGGTGAGGTTAGAGAATGTATGGTGGACATAGCAAAGGTGGATCCCGCGAATGCCAATGTCCTGGAGATGTTCGCCTACAGTGCCCATCTGGGCAGCAGCGGGGAATACCCGGGCGCTTTGGAACGCTTCCTCATGGCACAGGCGCATCAGAGGGATTCCGTAAAGGGATACGGTGCAAAAAATCTGTTTGACAAGACAGACTGGCTGAAAGTACTGCAGGAGGTGATGCAGATGCAGTACAGCGTGGGAAATCTTAAGGGGTATCTGGATTACAAAGGTTTCCGGGATTTCCTGGTAAAGGAAGCGGCAGATAAGGAACCGCCGGAAAAGGAAGGCGGGAAAGGGAAGGAAGAAGAAGCCCGGGTAGATACGGATATCCAGGTAAATCCTGACGGTTCCAGGGTGCTGGTGATGACAAGGCGCATCGGCGGAATGGCCACGACTACAAGCGTGGAGATATCCGGGCCGACGAAATTGCCGAATGATCAAGATCCTGCACTTGTTTTTCAGGAAAGCCCGCGGTATACTTTAGAGGAGACAGCCGCGGAGGGCGAAATGGCTGGACGGATGCCATAGAGCCAAGCGGAGGGTTGATATTAGGAACTGTATGTAAGGCTCCAGCGCAGCCAGGGGCCGCCGGGAGGGGACAGGGTGCCAACCGCACAGGTGGAAAAATTTCATGGAGGGAAGCAGGATGGAGGAAGCAACGAAAAAGATAGCAGAAAAATTTAACTGTAAGTACACGGTATTTGAAAAAGGGTCGGAACCGGAATTGGTAGAAGAGGCATACCGGGCGGCGTTTGAGGCCGGAAAGGCAGGCGGTTTCTGGCCTGCAATCCTGTCGCTGGATGAATATGTCCAGGAGTGGTTAGGGATGATAGAGAAGGATTACGACAGGGACAGTATTATTGCCGGGTGCGGGGATAACGGTAAGGAGATTTTGCAGGAACGTTTTGAGGAATATACGGAATATTATAAAGACGGCGGGATAGAGGAGTTTGTCGGGGAGGAGACGGAAGGCGACGAACTGCATAATTTTATAGGGTATGTTTCTTTTTCCGACCGGATGCTGGAGGCGGATACTTTGCTTTTGGAAATACCCGTTAAGAATCCGTGGGAAATTATCGGGTATCTGCCGATGGGCGGGTGGAATGAGTGCCCCGGCCCGGAGGAGATGATCGCGGTGTGTAAGTACTGGTATGGAAAATACAAGGCGGTCCCGGCGGCGTTTACCCATGATGTCATGGAGTTTTATGCGCCGCTGCGGCTGAACGGCGGGGACAGTTTAGAGGCGGCTAAGGAGCATTACGCTTTCTGCAATGACAGGATCGAACAGGGAACCCGTACTTATAAGCTGTCGGAATTGGCGGCAGGGCTTGAAAATTCGGAAGTGTGGTATTTCTGGTGGGATTAATCCGTACCGGCGTTATTTTCTTTCGTTTTTAATTTTTTCATAAAGATCCAATAGTTCCGGCTGCGGATGGACGTGGCTTCCCGGAGATGGGTTTCTATTACCTCAGATCCGGAAAGCCAGTCCGCCCGGACACGTCCAAGCTTCAGGCAGTGCTCTGCTTCTTTTATTTTTTCCGTTTCCATATGCGCATTCCGCATCCGTTTTAACAGCCCGGAAGCGGCCCGGTCGTAAGAGGGATGGTAAAATCCCCCGGTTCCTGGCAGGTATTCCAGTTCGAAGATGCGGTTGTTCCTGTTATCGGGAAGGTAACAGTTATCCTCGGAGGTTTCCGTTATATGTAAGTAATACAGGGAGGCGCGGTCTTTCCCTTCCTTTTTGCGGATGATCCGCCCCAGGCGCTGGATGCGCTGGCGTATGGCCGATGTACCGGACAGGATGATTCCTATTGTTGCATCCGGCACGTCAACGCCTTCATCGATGGCTTTGCAGGTGATCAGGATACGGATATCCCCGGTCCGGAACCGGTCCAGGGCATTTTTATTTGCGAGCTGGCCCAATTGGGAATGATACCGGCCTACCCTGCCGGGATACCGGCCTTCCAGGAGGCTGTACAGTTCTTCAGCCTGGCGGATGCGTTCACTGAATATCAGGATCTTGTCATGGGTGCCAAGCAGTTTCACCAGGTGGTAAGCGCAGCCCAGCCTGTCGGAAGCTAAACAGACAAGGCTTTTTCTCTTGTAAGACAGCGTCATGTACTGGGCGGCGGTTTCTGCGGTTTTGCGGTCTTTGTCCCCGGTGAGGGTTTTCAGGAGGTCGTAGCGTTCTTTCTGTTCCATCCGGCCAAGCATCGGGTGTGAGGAAAGCAGCCTGCTGTACAGGACAGCCATCCGGTCGGAAAGTTCCTGGTATTCTTCCTTTTCTTCCCATCGGAAAGAAAGGGAGATATGGTAGATATCATACGGGCATACCGTGTTCTTATCGGATGCCTCCGCCATCCCGTAATTATAGATTTTATCCCCCAGCACGGAGGAAAGGTAACGCCCTGCCTGGCCGGACGGCAGGGTGGCGGAAAGGCCCAGGGAGAAAAAATGTTTCCCGTAAGGCTGGATATAGGGCAGGAATTCAAAGATAAGCTGGTTCTGCCCGCTTGTATAATGATGGCATTCGTCGGCAATCAGCAGCACGGATTTCCCTTCCTTAAGTTCCGTCAGTATTTGGCGCGCCAGTTCATAGCGCGCGGAATTAATGACATAAACCATATATTTGCAGTCCGGCGGGGCTTTGCGGCCGCCTCCGCGCAGGCCGATGGAATTTAGCTGCGGGGGCGGGAGGAAATCCCTTAAGGCCCGGTGCCACTGCAGCATCAGGGTTTCCGTGGGGACAACGATTTTGACACGCAGTTCCGTTTCGGCTGTCTGCTCAAGCCGGCGGGCGGCGGTGAGGGCCAGCAGAGTTTTCCCGGAACCGGTAACGGCCTGTACCATTCCGCGGCAATGGTTGGCAAACCACTGCCGGAGGCAGGATTCCTGCCATTGGTAAAGCTCCGGCTCGGGGCTGCTTATGGTATTGGTATTTATATTTGTGTTGTTATTCTCTCTGTTTTCCATGATTTATTTGAGGCTTAATCCGATGTTATTCATCCGGTATCGCATTGCGCAAATGGCAGGCATTGCTTTTTACCATTATTTTCCTGCAGTTCTTTATTCGGGCAATGCTGTTCAAGAGTCCCATCCGGCAATGGTGAAAAACAGGCGGGGTGAAACACTGGTTTCAGGACGGGAGTATTAAGTTTCTTTGCAATATTATATCCCCAATTTTTGGTTAAAACAATTCCACACGGCCAAGCAGCAGGTCAATCAGATTGCAATGGAAAATTCCGTTGTCATCATAGAAGTTATGAGGAATATCCATGCG
>CANDKY010000124.1 GCA_947385425.1 uncultured Lachnospiraceae bacterium
TGGTCTGCGGCGCTCCGGGAAGCTTAAGTTAATGACATTGGGAGTGAACTGTAATGATAGAAGAAGCGGCAGGCATCATGCCCGAACTTTAGCATTGCTATAGTATTGTTTATATGATACAATAGTAATGGTGATTCATTGAAGATGCAATATGGCTGAAAACAGGGGATTTGGCCAGTTTGACAGAGGAACATGGAAATCAGATTGCACTGGCGGAGGTTTGGAAGAATCTCCGGAATGGTATTGGGAGGGTGGAGGCAATGAAAAAAGCGCTGCCGATTGGTGTGGAAGATTTTAAGGATATTCGGGAAAACGGTTATTACTATGTGGATAAAACATTGTTTATAAAGGAATTGCTGGATTTGAAAGGGAAGGTGAACCTTTTTATCCGCCCGAGACGTTTCGGAAAGACGCTGAATCTCAGTATGCTTCGATATTTCTATGAGGATACTGGGGATGCCAAGAAAAATGAGGATAATAAATCGCTTTTCCAAGGCTTAAAGATCATGGGGCAGGGCGGGGAATATACGGAACATATGGGAAAGTATCCCGTTATTAAACTGACGTTGAAGTCGGCGAAGCAGCCGTCTTTTGAATCGGCATACAGTAAGATAAAGGCAGCGGTTGCGGACGAATATCAGAGGCATCAGTATATCTTGTCGGATGAAAAGATAGGTGAGGAGGATAAAAAGCTGTTTCGGGAAATTGCCGGCCGGAAAGCGGAATATGACGATTATTCCGGCGCGCTGGAATTTCTGAGTAAATGCCTTTATCTGGCAACGGGGCAAAAAACGGTTATCCTGCTCGATGAATATGATGTGCCGCTTGAGAACGCATATTTCAGGGGGTTTTATGGGGAAATGACGGATTTTATCCGATCATTGTTTGAGTCTGCGCTGAAAACCAATGATTATCTGCAGTTTGCCGTCATTACCGGCTGCCTGCGGATTTCAAAGGAGAGTATATTTACAGGATTAAATCATTTGAGAATTATATCGGTGCTTGATCGGAGATATAGTGAACATTTTGGCTTTACGGAAGTAGAAGTGCGGGAGATGATGGCCTATTACGGAGTGGAAAGCCGTTTCCCCGCAATGAAGGAGTGGTATGACGGATATGCATTTGGCAGTACAGAGGTCTATAATCCGTGGAGTGTGGTTAATTTTATGTACGATTTATATGCGGATGCCAATGCATTTCCGCGTCCCTATTGGATGAATACCAGTTCCAATGATATTATCAAAGATTTGATATCCAGGGCTGGCCGTGAAACGAAAGGGCAGATTGAAATGTTGTTAGGCGGCGGGACTTTGGATATTCCGCTCCATGAAGAGGTTACTTACGGGGATATGCGTGGGAGTGGGGAGAATTTGTGGAATTTCCTTTATTTTACAGGGTATTTGACAAAAGAGAGTGAGTATTTCAGGGACTCGTTTGTCTTTGTGCGGGCAAGGATTCCCAATGTGGAAGTAAAGACCATTTATCAGAGTACGGTACTGAACTGGTTCAAAGAGAGTATAAAGAAAGAGGATTTCCATGATTTGTACCGTGCAATGGAGGAGGGGGATGCCCGGAGGATGGCGGAGATATTAAACGGGCAGCTTTACCGGACTATTAGTTTTTATGACAGTGCGGAGAACTTTTACCATGGATTTCTTACCGGTATATTAAGCCAGAGCGAGGATTATCTGGTGAAGTCCAACCGTGAATCGGGAAACGGGCGGGCTGATATTATGGTGAAGAGCCCTTCGTTGCGGGGCAGGTCATTTATTCTGGAAGTTAAGGTTTCGGATACGGTGGATGATTTGGAAAAGGATGCGGAAAAGGCGCTTAAGCAGATTCATGGGAAAGGGTATATGGAGGAAATGCGTGCGGAAGGGTACCGGAAGGTGGATTGTTACGGGGTGGCATTCTTCCGGAAAGATTGTGAAGTGCGGTTTGGGAACCCGCGGCCGCAAGAGAGATAAAGGGATAACATGGATTGAGGGAAAAGATGCTTTTCATACAATGGCAAAATTGGGGTTCCGGCTTATCCGGGTTAGGGAATGTGGACAGATGGAAAATATGGGAGGGTATTACGAGACAAATAAGGTAGCGGATATCTTGGGGCTTCCGGTGACTGTTACGGCGATGAACGTAATGGTAAACGGGGTTCACTGGCACGATCATTTGGAGATTCTGTTCTGTAAGAAGGGGGAAATGCATGTACGTGTGGACAGGACGGAATATACATTGGCGGAGGGGGATTTTATAACGGTAAACAGCGGGGACAGCCATGAAATATATGGAGGGGAACCGGGAAACCTCCAGATTATCTGTTCGGTGGAAAACAAGTTGCTGGGGGATATGCAGGGGAAGAGGATCCGGTGTTCTACCGTGGGGGAGAGGTGCGTCGGGGAGGAGGATGCAGGGCTTGTCCGCCAGGCGTTGGCGGAGATGGCATTTCTCAGTATTTTAGATGTGGAGCAGGAAGAGTGGGGCGGAACCGGAAAGGCGGGGAAGACAGCGCCGGGAAAACAGTGCGGAACTGGGAAAGTGTGGGAAGCGGGAGCGGAGGGGCGGTGCGGTACCGGGAAGCAAAGGAGAACGGAGCAGGGATACCGGGAACAGTTGGGCCGGATACATCCCCTGAGGCAGGAGGAGAATTGGAACCGCTATCATATGTATATGTACCAGTTGCTGATGGTTCTGGTGAGGTGTAAGGCGGAGGGGGAAGGTGGGAAGCAGAGGAAGCAGGATTTGCGCATGCTGGATGCCTGTGTTTCCTATATCAATGCACATCTTGGGGAAGCGTTGGATGCCGGGACGCTGGCCGGGGAGCTGCATGTGAGCGAGTCAACGGTATACCGGATTTTTTCACGCCAGATGGGGATGAGCCTGAACCAATATATTACAATGGTACGGGTAAATGCGGCATGCCGATGCCTGGAGGAGTCGGAAGATAAAATTACGGATATCGCGTATAGCTGCGGCTTTACGGGGCTGAGTAATTTTTACCGGGCGTTTCAGCTATACACGGGCATGACGCCGAAGGGGTACCGCAGTTCCAGATGGCACGCGGGGACGCGAATGGCATTCTGGCAGCCGGACATTATGAAGCTGAACAAGTATCAGAGCTTTTATGAGCTGGGGATAGGGAAGGAATGGGTCAGGAGGAATGCGGATTAAGCCTGTTCCGGTATTCCCTTGGGGTGCATCCGAAATTGCCATAAAACATTTTGGAAAAATAACTCAGGTGGTTAAAACCGCAGGCCAGGGCAATTTCCGTTATGCTTTTATCGGTGGTGTCAAGGAGGCTGCAGCTCACTTTCAGGCGGTAGGCATTCAGGAAATCAATCGGTGTCTGCTGTAAATAATGTTGGAAAATCCGGCAGCATTTACTGCGGCTGACATGGCCGGAAGCGGCTATTTCATCTAAAGTCAGCTTTTCGCTGTAATGCTGGTAAAGGAAGGATACGATATCCTTCTGGGTTTTCAGGTCGTCAGCGATTTCCTGCCTGTCCGGATCGGGGGACAGTTCTCCGCGCTGCAGCAGCCTGCACCAGAGGATGTGCATAAGGGCTATGGCTTCCATTTCGTACCCTTCTGCAGTGTTTTCTTTCAGGGAGACGACCTGCGCAAGGTACTTTGCCGTTTCTTCCCCGGCTTCTGAGGCGGAATCCAGGTGCAGATATTGCAGCCCGCAGTTTTCCAATATGGGGGTTACATATTTTTTCATCAGCATCCGGTTGCTGCAAAACAGGGAGGGATGGAAAAGGATGCAGGAAAAATGGCAGTCCTGTTTCCGGAAGGAATAGCCGTAGTGCATCTGGCGGGCATTTACCATGAGGGAATCATGTTCTTCCAGGGTAAGCCGTTTTCCGTTAATGTAAAAACACATTTTGCCGTTCAGGATATGTATCCATTCAATGTCGTCGTGCCAGTGGCAGGGGGCGCTCATATCCGGGTAGAAAGATAAATCCGCAGTGCGGATATACAGGGGGATCCCGGTCTGTTCATATTGTACCACTTCCGACCGATCCTGCATCAATTCTGTTTTCAAAATGCTTGGTACGGTGTCCTCTGCTTTTGGGTTATTTGATTCAGTGGTATTTGTCTTAAAGATTTTATCCATGGCTTGTACTCCGCTATGATAATTATATTATTTTGCGATAATCCTGTTAGTTTTCCGGCAAATATGACATTATAATTATATCATGCAAAAGGCGGCAGGGCAATAGTGCCGGGCCGGTTTCTAGAAGGCCGGTTTCGGCGGTATGGCCGGGCTGAGGCCCGGGACGGCCATCCGTGGGCGTTGCCTTTCCCCGGGTTTCCGGTTTTGATTTTCGATCTTCTGTTAAAATAACCGTTCCCAAACGATAACAGGAAAATAAAATCAGAAGGGGGCGCCGTCTTGCGCACAGGAAGCAGCCCGGAATGGCGCAGGGATGTCCGGGCAGGGTGTTTTACGGGAGGTAATTTGTGATGGGCCGGCAGGATGATTTTATGAAAAAACTGATGACATTGGTATTCCCGATTGCTTTCCAGCAGTTTATGCTGGCATTGGTCAGTGCATCGGATGCGCTTATGCTCGGGGTGCTGTCGCAGGATGCCCTTTCGGCGGTATCTTTGGCAGGGCAGGTGGCTTTTGTGGAAAACCTTTTTCTGGCGGCGATGACCATTGGGCTGTCCATGCTGGCGGCACAGTATTGGGGAAAAGGGGATCGGGCGGCGGTGGAACGTATTTTTGCCTATGTGATGAAAATTACGGTTGCCGCGTCATTTTTTTTCTTTTTTGCAGGGCTTTGCATCCCGGATGTTTTGATGCGAATTTTTACGAATGAAGGGGCGCTTGTGGAAGGCGGGGCCGTATATTTGCGGGCTGTGTCATTGTCATTTTTGCTGACCGGGATATCGCAGATTTACCTGTGCATTTTGAAAAACAGCGGGAAAGCCGCTAAATCAAGCATGATCAGTTCGGTGAGCGTGGCGGTAAATATTTTGCTGAACGCGGTTTTGATCTTTGGGCTTTTCGGGTTCCCGGAACTGGGGATTACGGGCGCGGCCCTTGCGACCGTGGCGGCGCGGGTGATGGAAGTGGGATGGTGCATGGCGGAAACTGCAGGCAAGGACAGGGTGAAGCTGTATTTAGGGAACCTGCTCCATGACGATAAGCATCTGTGCCGTGATTTCTGGAAATATACAACACCTGTCCTGGGGAATGAGCTGGTGTGGGGGATCGGGTTTACGATGTATTCCGTGATTATGGGGCATCTGGGCTCCGACGCTGTGGCGGCAAATTCCGTCGCCAATATTGTGAAGAACCTGGTTGCCTGCTTTTGCAACGGCCTTGGCAGCGGCGGGGGGATTATGGTAGGCAACGAACTGGGGGCAGGCAGGCTGGATACGGCGAAAAAGTACGGGGGGAAGCTCTGCCGGATGGCTATTATCTGCGGCATAGTTTCGGGTGCGGTTTTGCTTCTGCTTGGCCCGTGGATTCTTTCCGTAACGGATTTAAGCCGGCAGGCAAATCATTATCTGAAATGGATGCTGGTTATGTGTTCCTGCTATATGGTAGGGAAATCGGTCAACGGGGCAACGATCAGCGGTATCTTTTGTGCGGGAGGGGACAGTAAGTTCGGCTTCCTTTGCGATACGGTGACTATGTGGTGCGTCACGGTTCCGTTGGGACTGCTCGCGGCATTTGTTTTCCGGCTTCCGGTACTCGCGGTTTACTGTATCGTCAATATGGATGAGATTGTCAAGCTGCCCGCCGTGTACAGGCATTATAAGAAGTATAAGTGGGTGCGGAACCTGACGGATACAGAGGCAGGGCGCCAACCGCACAGGTGAAAATAATTGGATTGTCAGGGTTCTTTTAATAAAAATGCCATTTTCACAGGATCGTGGTCGGAATAAGCATATCCTGTATCCATATTTTCATAAGAAACGCAGGAGATATTGTCAGATATAATAAACCCGTCCAGCGTAACGGTGTAGGTTACGCCTTCCTCATATGCCATATCGGCATTCCGGGCGCTGTTGTGCATGGCATCCCTTTCCTCCCGGGAAAAGGAATCCAATACGAACGTAAGCCCGTCGGGAAGGCTTTCCCTTGGGAACGGGTATGCCCATGAAGCATACCCGTCCCCGGTATCTTCAAGGCATTTCAAATCATGGTTAAAATCCCCGCCGCAGATAATATAGTTGCCGGCTTTATATTCCGCTTCCATATCGGCGCAGATCATGGAAATTTGGCCTTCCCTGATGGCATCGTTATTGCCGTAGGCGGACATATGGAGCTGGTAAATGCACAGTTCCCTGCCGTTTTCCACGGGAATGCGGTTCACGGAATAGCACCTGTCCAGATCCAGGTATTTACTGAAGCTTTTCGAAATCGGGAAACTGCGCCTGACAGCCTGCGTAACCGGAAACTGCGAGTAGAGCGCAAGCCCCGCATAGCTTTTGCCATGGGGCTGCAAAAGCGGGTAAAACAGGAACGGGGAATCATAATTTACCGCTATGTTGGAATAGTATTCCGGGAAAAAGGTATCCAGCAGCCCGTATTGGTCCACATGGTAGCTTCTCGTGGAATCCATGTCCACTTCCTGGAACAAATAAAATTGTGCGTTTTCCTGCCTCACCAGTTTTGCCGCTCCTGTTACCGTTTCCAGGACGCTCTCTTTGCTCTTTGCCACCGATTCCGTTCCTCCGTCCATGAAGAAGCTGAAATCCGGTGTGTAAGCCCCGAAGCCGATATTGTAGGTAATGATGGCGTATTCCTTGTCTGTTTGCAGCGCCTCCGCTGTATTTTCCGAATCCGGCTGTTTTATTTCCAGATCCACATAATCTTCAATCCTGTGGTAATCCAATATCACATACAGGAGGTAAACTGCTATTACTGCCAGAAGGCATCCGGCGATACAGCCTGGAATTTTTAATGCCTGTCTTAAATTTTTCCTTTTCATAGTCAAATATGCCTCTCTCTTATATTTATAACATGTATTTTATACTGTTTTTCTTTCCGTGGCAATGCGGATTTGGGCTGAATTTTTATAGAATTTTTGATAAATGATATGTCGGTGAGCGGATTGCCGACTTGAAACTCATTTGATTTGATAGTATACTAAAGTAAAAACATATAGCGAAGGGAAAAGCCACATAATATAGCCGGAAGGGGGAGGTTGGTATGGAATGGATGGGCAGATGGCGGTAAAGACAAGCTGGGAGGATGTCGGGATTTCCAATGATTTTATGTTTTGTAAGGTGATGCAGCAGCCGGAGCTTTGCAAGGAACTGTTACAAAGAATTCTGCCGGATTTGTGGATTGACCATATCGAATATCCGGAAGCCCAGAAAGAGATAAGGGCTGACATGGATGCAAAAAGTGTCAGGCTTGACGTATATATAAAGGATGGGATAGGTACGGTTTATGACATTGAGATGCAAGTCGCTGATACCATGGAGCTTCCCAAAAGAACGAGGTACTATCAGAGTTTGATTTGATCTGCAATTAATCGACAGGGGGCAGGCATATAGAAAGTTAAAGCCAAGCTATATTATATTTATCTGCCCTTTTGATCTATTTAGTCAGGGCCGTCATATTTATACTTTTGTGAATACATGCCAGGAAGATAAGAGGATCTTGTTGGATGATGGTACTACAAAGATATTTTTAAATACGGATAGTGACATGGACGATGTCAGAGAAAGTTTGAGGGCATTTCTGGATTACGTTGCAGGAAAAAAGCCGGAGGACGATTTTGTAAACAAGTTGGAAGAAGCTGTGAAGGAAGCGCGGAAGAACAGGAAATGGAGGCATGAGTACATGACATTGTTAATGCGGGATCAGGAAAATATTGAAAGGGGAAAGATAGAAGGCAAGGCAGAGGAGATCATAGAAACGGGGCAGGAATATGATATGTCCGAAAAGGCCATTCTGGAAAGACTGCAGAGGAAGCTGGACGTATCCTTGCAGACAGCTATGGAATATCTCGAGAGGTTTGGTAAGCAGACAGTTTAGCGGGGCAAAAAATTTCCATCTGTGCGGTTGGCACCTTGGCCTTTCGGGCAGCTCCCGGCTGCGCAGGAGAAGAAAAATCCATTCAAAAAACGAGACATTTCTTCTTCCGCGCAGCCAGGTGCTGCCCGGAGGGTACAGGGCGCCAACCTCACTATTCTACCGTTGAAACCCCGTCGTCCTCATAAAGATCATATTCCGCGCCTTCATAGCCGAGCATCTGTTTCGTTTCCATATTGATTTCATCCACACATTGGGCGGCATCCACGACAGGGATGGCTTTGCCCTTGCGGATAAACAGCGGCACTTCATTCAATGCCACTTTTACATAATGGTGGCCTTTTTCCAGCACTTCTTTATGGAGGGTTCCGTCCGGCAGGAACTTCACGAACATCATTTCCTCCGGCAGGTAGACGTAACGTCCGCCGGCATTCTGTGTATAAACCGGGGCGATCATAATTTCATTGCCGAGCAAAAGCTGGTCTTCCACTTCCCTTGCCATATCGTCGTCCGTGTAATCAAAAGCCAGCGGCCTGAAATACATGCCGTCATGCAGCGCCGCTTTCATAAATTCGCTGTAGAGGTAAGGGAGCAGGCGGTAGCGGACTCCGATGACATGGCGGAAGTCGTTGGTCCTTCCGAACTGGTAGCATTCCTGTTCCCTGGTTCCGAGGGCGGCATGGTTGCGCATAAGAGGTGTGAATACGCCCAGCGCAAGCCAGCGCAGCAGCAGGTCTTCCGTTGTATCCGCGCCGAATCCGCCCAGGTCTGCGCCTGTGTACAGGAATCCGCACATGTTCAGGGAAGGGAGCATTTTCAGGTTCAGCAGCAGGTGGGACCACCAGGATTTGTTGTCGCCCATCCAGACGCCTCCGTAGCGGTGCATGCCTATGTAGGAAGAACGTGAGAACATCAGGATACGTTTTCCGGGTGTAATTTCCCCGAAAGCTTCCCCGGCGGCCCTGGTCATATTGTAACCGAACAGGTTGTGCACTTTGTCGTGGCGTACCTTTTTGCCGTTTACGTTATGGTAGAAACGGCGGTAGTCTTCCGGGCTGTTGGCGAGAGAGTTGATCTTGCCGCGCAGCTTGAAAGCCTGGAAGGGATTGCCCTTTTCCTGTTCCGCGTTCCCGTCCTGCCCTTCTTCCAGATATCCTTTCAGGAACTGTTTCACTTCTTCCATGCCTTCCTCCGAGAAGAAGATGGCCGGTTCGTTCATATCGTTCCAGAAACCGTCGATGCCCGCATCGGTCAGTATTTTGTATTTCCGGCCAAACCACCGTCGCGCCTCGGGATTGAGCATATCCGGGAAGTGGGTCAGGCCCGGCCATACCGCCGCCGCAAAGTCTGTCCCGTCTTCCCTTTTGCAGAACATATTTTCACGGACGCCTTCCTCATAAACATCGTAGCCCTCTTCGATTTTCACACCGGCGTCTATAATGGGGATGAGATGGATCTTTTTCTCTTTCATTTCATCGACAAAGGCTTTGAAATCCGGGAAACTCTGGTTTACGGTGAAGTCTTTGTAGTCCTGCATGTAGTCGATGTCCATGTAGACCATATCGATGGGGATATTATGTTTGCGGTATTCCTCCGCGACATGGCGGAAATCCTCCGCGTTGCGGTAGCCCCATCTGCTCTGGCCAAAGCCGAAGGCATATTTCGGGGGGATGTAGCTTCTGCCGATGATACGGCGGAACTGTTTTACGATATCATAGGCATTTTCGCCGGTGATAACGTACAAATACAGGTCTGCTTCTTCACAGGAAACGGTTAATTCCTCGCTTTTTGTATAACCGATATCAAAGCGGATGGAGGAAGGGTAATCGAAAAACATACCAAAAGTATCTTTTCCTTTCCTGTCAACGATGATGAAATTGTGCGCGCCGTACAGGGATACCTTGTTTTCCGTGTGTTCAGGGTCATCCGTGCAGTTGCTCACATAGACATATCCTCTTTTGTTGATGCCTCTGTTTGCTTCGCCGAGACCGTAAACGGCATCCTGTCCCTCCAATGCCAGGGTGAAGAGGAACCCTTTTTCTGTCAGGATTGTCCCATATTCCGGCGTGCCTGTTTCCGGTGTAATTGCTTCTGTGACTGCTTCTGTTTCAAAAGGGCAGCCAAATACGTATTTGCGTACCATTTTTGTTCTCCTTTCTGTCTGGTTTTTTGTACCGTCATGGTTTTGCGCCTGATGTTGTTTGCCTGGATTTTTTTCACCTGTGCAGTTGGCACCCTGTCCCCTCCCGGCTGCCAACCGCGTAGGTGGAATTTTTTGGGCGCTGTAAACCATATATTCCATTCAGGCCATCGAAAGACACCGTGCCTGGGTGGAATATATGGTTTGCGGCGTTCCGGGGAACTTAATTATTTTGTATGGAGGCCGCTTCCGGCGGGGTATCCAGGGGTTCATGCTCTCTGGTGGCGCCTTCGCGGTATGCTTTTGGCGTATATCCGGTTACTTTTTTAAAAAGGCGGTTAAAATAATATACATCGGAGATGCCGCATTCCTGTGCGATGGTTTTCACAGGCAGGACAGTTACAATGAGAAGTTTTTTGGCCTGTTCCATTCGCTGCCTGTTTACGTAATCCGTCAGGGGTATTCCCATTTCCTTTTTGAAAAGGGTAGATAAGTAGCTGGCATTGACGGAGAGACGCTCCGACATGGCTTTCAGGCTCAGGTCGCCGGACAGGTCAGTGGTTACATAAGTAATGATTTTCTGGGTCAGGAGAGAATAATCCGTGCGCCTGTAGGTATTGACGAGCTGGCAGTAGGTATGGATCATCTGCATCATGACGTGGTAGCATTGCTCCTTTTGTGCGATTTGTTCGATCTGGGCGACATTCTGGCCGGAAGACAGGTCAATGTGCATCGGGTGGACGCCGGCTTCTTCTACTTTCTTCCGCATAAGGGTGTTGAGGGCAAGGGTAAAATTTTTATAATCCCTTAAATCATAAATAAGCCCCTGGGGTGTAAAACAGGTACAAAGTTTGGAGGCAGTTTCCAGCGCTTTCTGCTCATTGCCTTTTACTATGGCATCTAATATCTGGTTTTCCAGGGAGTATCGGATCTCGATCATTGGAAGATTAACCTTGTCAATTTTAGATGCATCAAAGGCGGCTTGATGAATCTTGTGTGATTCATACCATTTGTCCATGACATTAAAATCTATATATTGGATATTATATTTTTCTTTTCCCCAAATATAATCGCCGAGAGTGGTAAAAATATTCTGGTACAGAAAGATTGCGGGGAAGCATGGCAGGTGCAGGTAATAGTTTTTGAGGATCGCGTGTGTTTCTTCCCGGACGTTCATGTTGCGGGCGATTTCCAGAAAAGTTTCATGGGTGATCTCTTCAAGAAGGACAGGGCCGCATATCATGAAGGAGTGGCTTTCCGGCAGGCAGAAAAGGCTGTAGCTGCAGTGGAAGGTATCTGTCAGGTGGTAGATGGTGCCGGTTTCAAGCCCGGAGATCCACTTGCTGAAGAAGGGGCTTTGGTAGGCGGTTTCCGGCAGGGAATCCCGCAGGCCCTTGTCTAACTGCGGGGAACTGGTGTATGGCGGGGCCAGGAAGTTGACAGGGATATTTACATTTTTAAGTAAGTCTTGTATGAAATGGATGATAGTCTGCTTCATAAATTAATATACTCTTTTCTTTTTTGTCTGATATGTTGATATAATGCGGTTTTCGCATGGTTGTGTTTGTTGTCCGGTCCTGCATGGTAAAAAAAGTACAAAAAGAAACAAAAATTATACATTGTAAAAGAACATGGAAACAAATAATATGGTTATTATACAATTTTTACAAAAAAAAGAAAAGAGGGAAAAGATATATATAGAAAATAAATAATAAGATATTGGGGAAACGGAAAGCATATAGTGAAAAGTATGAAGGGCAGGGGCTGTGCATAGAGAAAAGTAGTGCGCAAATGCATCCGGACAGGAGGTACTGCGAGGGTACTGTGCCGGATGGTATCCATGAAGATACGGACAGGGGATAGATAGGGTATAGATATAAGGGAAAATGCTGATTTCTGAAAGCATCACAGAAATAGAGAGGAATAATCCAAAAGGGATTCCAGGGGGAGCCTGGAAGGGTTCCGGGGATTCTAAAAGAAAGGACAAGGAGGTAAAGTATGAGGCAAATTATTAATCTGAACCAGGGCTGGAGGTTTGTACAGGAGAATGCAGGGCTTCCGGAGCAGTTTCCTGAGGACTGGGGCCGGGTAGATCTCCCGCACACATGGAACGCGGTGGACGGGCATGACGGAAACGGCTCTTATGACAGGGGATGCTATTGGTATGCGAGGAAATTCGAGACACCGAAGCAGCCGCTGGCAGGCGGGCGGGTGTTTGTGGACATTCCGGCAGCGGGGCAGCAGGCAACGGTTTATGTGAATGGGAAGGAAATCTGTTATCATGAGGGCGGGTATTCCACGTTCCGTGCAGACATTACGGAGCACTGCAAAGAGGACGGGGAGAACCTGCTTGTCATTGCGTGCAGCAATGAGAATAAGAGCAGTGTCTATCCGCAGTCTGCAGATTTTACGTTTTACGGCGGATTGTACCGCGGTGTGAACCTGATCAGCGTGCCGGAAGCGCATTTCGAGCTGGAATATTGGGGATGCAACGGTGTGAAGGTTACTGCAACGCCCTGTACCTGCGGCGGTGCGGAATTTGAACTGGAATCCTGGGTGGCAAATGCGGACGAGAATTTTACCGTATTGTACAGGATCTGTGATGCGGAAGGAAAGGAAGCAGGCTATACGGTACGCCCGGCGGACAGCACGGCCGTGAAAATTTATGTTCCTGAGGTGACATTATGGGATTGTGATAATCCGTATTTATATACGGTTACAGCGATATTGCAGAGAAGGAATGAGGCATATGATGAAGTTACCGTCCGTGCCGGTGTCCGCAGTTTCTCCTGTGATCCGGACAAAGGGTTTATTTTGAACGGGATCCCGACGCCGCTGCGCGGTGTCAGCCGTCACCAGGACAGGTTATATAAAGGCAATGCGCTTACAAGGGAAGACCATTATGCGGACGCTAAGATTATAAAGGAACTGGGTGCGAATACAATCCGTCTGGCGCATTACCAGCATTCACAGGATTTCTATGATGCGTGCGACGAGCTTGGTTTTATCGTATGGGCTGAAATACCGTTTATCAGTGTGATGATTCCCCAACAAACATATCTTTTATATGGCTTTCTGTTATATTTTCATAACCGTTTA
>CANDKY010000125.1 GCA_947385425.1 uncultured Lachnospiraceae bacterium
CTTGCTGATTCATCCGAAAGGAAGATTGCCAGACGTTTATCCATGCTCATAAACAGTACCTGCTGCATCACCCACATCACATCCGAAAAACGGCTGACCGCAGTTTCCAGCGCAAATATGCGGATGTCCGGATTCCGCTGCGATGCTGCCGCAAAAGCGGGACCGCTGATCACACAGCACTGGCTGTCCTCCTCCGCATCTACGAATACATCAAATGTGATGGCATCCAGCACACAGGAGGCAGACAGCATACACAGGTCGCCTCTGTGCAGGCGGTAAAGCGTGACCTCTTTTCCTTCATCCGACATCATATAAAGGCGCAGGCTCCCGGAACAGACGAAGATTACACCGGAACATTCTTCGCCGTTATGGATATTCCTTCCCTTCGGGTAAGTAAGCATATGAGAATTCCGACAGATGTACTCCCTGTCTGCATAGGATATTTTTTCCCAAAAAGGGAAGTTTTCTTTATAAATATTTTCACATTTTGTTTCCATTCTCTCATCTTCTTCCACACAACTTAATCCATATCTTCCGCAAACGGCGCCGCCTGCTGCCTGTACTCCGGCGCTTCTTTAACAGGCATACAGCGATGCCGGATTCAGGAACAGAATAAAACGGCTGAAAACCGTGAAAAAATGCACGGTAAGTAATTCTTATATTGCCATGATTTCATAGACCAGAGAACGGAAATCTTCGCCATCTCGCAAGCAGCGAAATTCCCCTCAAAAGGACTTAACAACCGGTAGAAGGAGCCTTGCGCAAATAGGACTCTGTCATAGCCACATGCCCCGAGTCTCTATCGGAGTACTGCGTCCTACCTGGAATGCACAGGATTTTTCTTCGAAAGGGCTTCTCAAAAATCAGGCACATAGCATAAAAGTTATTTTTGAACAGTTCCTAAAGCGTGTTTCAAACACGATCCTGTTTAACGCCTTCTTTGTCATTCTGGAAAATGAATATGGCTCTCCCCTCTTCCGACAATTCCTCAGCATAAGAAAATCCCAATTCATGAAACTTTTTTATCTGCTCCAAATCCTCTATCCTGTTTTCCGCCAGATACCGCACCATCTCACCACGCGCCATTTTTACGAGAGTCCCCTTCTGCCTCACTTTGCCGCCCGCCCATTCTCCAAACTCCACTGTCACAAACCGATCCTCCGGCATAAGATATTTCTCAATGCACCGGGCATATTCCTTTGAAGCCAGGTTGAGGATTATACCATCCTCATCCCGCAGGCTTTCATACAGACGCTTTCCCCAGAACTCATATAAATCCCTGCACTCTCCTACGGATAGCCTGGCCTGCATTTCCAGCCGGTACGGCGTTACCCCGTCGAAAGGTTTCAGAATCCCGTAAAAACCCGACAGGATCCGGAGATGTTCCGCTATATAGGAAAGCGCCCCTTCCGTAAACACCCCCGGCGCCATATGCTGATACTGCAGTCCCTCGTACGCCGCGACTGCCGGGGTCAGCCCACGATCCAAATCCATCTCACGGAAACGCCTGTAATTTAAATCGGCAATCTTATCGTTGCATTTCCATAATGCTTTCGCCTCCTCATAGGTCAGCGCCCTTATGGCATCCCTCAAAATACCGGCATCCTCCACAAACTCCGGCATTCCCTCCACGGCAAAAGAATCCGTGTCCCTATTCATCTTTTTTGCGGGCGAAATAATTATCTTCATGATCTTCTGCCCTCTGTCAAAGCCCTTTTCGCTTCCGCGACAGTCCGGCTGTCCGTCCGCAGAATACAATATTCACTCATAGCCGGAATTCCCATCGGGACGCCTTCTTTCCGGTAATGCATACCGCTGTCCACTACCTTTTTCGCGGACAAATGATAATCCGTAATCTGCGTTTCCGCAAGGAACCGCCGTATAACCTCCGGGGTGACACCCGCCCCGGCCATAATCCGCGGCCCGCCTGTTTCCTTCTGCAATGCGCATAAACGTTTTAACAGCGGCATCCCCTCCAGACAGCAGCTTTCCTGCCCCGATGTCAATATCGTATCGATCCCGAGTTCCGCGGCCTGCCCGTACACCGCTATCGGATCCATGCACACATCAAAAGCACGGTGCAGCGTGACCTTCATGCGGCCTGCCGCCGCCATTAACTCCTTCATCTGCCCCATATGCAAACTGCCATCCTCCTTAAGACAGCCGATCACGGCCCCTTCCGCACCCGCTTCACGGAAAAGTTCCACCTCCCTCAACAATATCCGGAATTCATATCCTGTATAAAGAAAATCCCCGAAACGCGGACGCAAAAGCACCCGCACCGGCAAATCACAGCATTCCCGCACCTGCTCAAACAATGCGGCTCCCGGCGTTATCCCGCCTATTATAAGGCCCGCACACAATTCCAGCCTGTCCGCCCCGCCTTCCGCCGCCGCAAGAGCCGATTCCACACTGTCCACACAACATTCCAATAATCCCTGTCCCATCTTCTGCCCCCATATACCGCAGGCAGGGCCTGCGGTACTGTACCAATCATTTTCTCCTGTTCCTGTTTCGCATACTGCCACATCTTTTAATGTATGATAACAGTTTAACATAAAATGATATTCCAGTAAAGAAACAGTAAAGAAACACAGGAATTCTCTTGAAAAACCAGTCCCAAAATGATAAAATGAAAAACAAAAATACAATACCAGGGATAACAAAACCATGAAAATTTTTAAACGTATCATCTACACATTATTGGGAATAATCCTTGCCGGGACGGCTGTTCTGGTCGGGGTTATTCTGTATGCGGAATACAGCGGCAACCATTTCACGAAAGACTCGATTCCCGCTTTGGCACAGACGGGATTTTCCGAGGAAGAATCCCGTCTGGCCTATGACGAAAACGGCAATCTGCTGGAACTTCCGCAGTCACAGCCGGCAGACACTTCCTCCACAGACAGCGGGCAGGCAAATGCGGCGGGGACAACCGCAGACAATGCAGGCGCTTCTGCCGGAACCTCGACGGACGGTACGGGACCGTTCATGGGGACATCGGCGGACAATACGGCCGCCGCACCGGCAGATACTTCCGGCAGCCCACAGACAACAGCCGGGGCTACGGCAGATACCGCAGCCAATCCGGCAGTTGATGAAGTAGCCGCATGGAACCCTGCCGCCGCATCCTCCTACTCGCCGTCCGACACCGGCGGTGAGCCCGAGATTGCATATGTCATGGATTTGGGTTCCGCGCTTTTCCATACGCCGGACTGCCCCTATGCGGCAAATATCGCCGAAGAGAAACGTTCCGAAATGACCACTACCAGTGCGAAGATTATGAATGCAGGCTATAATCCCTGCCCGCATTGCCATCCTGACCAGGTAGCGGCTGCGGCAACGGCCGCTGCTGCCAGCCTTTCCGGCAGCACGGAGCCTTCCATGGACGTATCCAATGAACTCAGCCCTTAGAGCCTGTTTAAAATCTCATTTCCACCATCTGTACATCCCATTTTGCGAGATCTTTGCCCCTCATTCGGGAGGCGATGCCCCACTACGTCTCCCTCATTCGGGGCAAACCTCTCACAAACTGTGGTGCACATCTGGCGAAAAGCAGATTTTAAACAGGCTCTTAGAACGGTATCTTAAAATTGCTTTCCCTGAGATGTACGTCACAATTTGTGGGAGATTTGTGCCAAATTTATTTTGTGGATGCCGTATGCCGTACCTCATTCCGGGTCGTAATTTCATACCACCTGCCTGCCGGCAAACTTCTTTTTTGACCAGATACCGGAAACCGCCATCGCTGCCGCACACACGCCTGCCACAATCCACAATGACATAACCTCCCTGCCAAATATCCGGATGCAGCCCAGATTCAATACCCCCTGCGGCAGCATCTGATGCGCGGGCATCAGTACTGCGGCCCACCCCGGCAGGGAAAACCACACCGGCACCACATAGCAGGCCGCGGCAAAGACCACTGCGGTAAAAGAAGTATTGCAAAATGCGGAAACCACCAATGTGATTCCTGTCAAAAGCAGGCTTGCCATAAGCCATATCAGGACACAGTACCCTGCCAACTGCATATAATCCATCTCATAAGGGATTTCCCAGTTCCGCTTCGTAAAATCAACCTGCACACTGGTATCCCCCCCTTCCGTCCCGTAAACCATAAAAAACAAAATATAATTTACCGCAATCACAGCCAGGCACAGCAGGGAACTGAATAAAAACGATGCCGCCAGCTTTGCCTTCACCTCCAGCGTCTTCCCATACCTGGCAGTCAGTATCAAGGCATCCGTCCCCCGGGAATATTCCTCCGCATATACGGGCGCTATGGCAATCACAATAACACACCCCACTACCAGCATTATATTAATCATGGAAAAAAGCAGCATGGAATATCCCCTGTGATAGCCCAAATGTATCTCCCCCATCTCCGGCGTAAACAGGCTCTCCACGCCCATTCCCCCGGATTCGTAAAACGCGCCGTCCAGATATTGGAGTATATCCGGGCAGACATACCAGAAATCCCCGCCCGCTTTATCTACAGCCTCCGGCGGATAGGATGATTCATAGATTTCCTTTGCCCTTCCGTCCGTCAAAACCCCGGCATACCTGCGGTCAAATTCCTGCATATAACGTATTGCTTCCACGCCCTCCAGCATTTCCCCTTCCGCTGTAAGGCACCTCTCCGAGGAAGGCCCTAATCTCCAATAAGTCATTACGTTCATAAAAATCAGAAATGCAAGGGAAACATATACCATTTTCCTGCAACATATTTTCCGAAGCTCATATCCAGCCAACCGCCACATTTTTCATCCTCCCGCCTTCTCATTTTTTTAAGATTCCATGTATATGAAAATTAATTCCACGCCATGTGCACAAATTATCCGGTTATTTATCCCTCAAAATAGTACAAATACACATCCTCCAGCACAGGCTCGACCTGCACCGCACTCTCCGCAGGCTTCCCTTCCCGGATAACACGCAGCAATACCTTCCCATCCTCCACATATTTCAGATTGCCTACATTAAATTGCTGTGCCATGGCATCCGCTTGCTTTGCCGGAACCACACATTCCCACACTTTCCCTTCCACGGCGCGCAGAATCTCCCGCGTGCTCCCCTCGTGGATAATCTGCCCGGCTTTCATTACCAGTATCTTTTTGGCAATATATTCCACATCCGAAACAATGTGGGTGGAAAGCAAAACCAGACGTTCCTGCGCCATACTGCTGATCAGATTCCGGAACCGCACCCTCTCTTTCGGATCCAGTCCTGCCGTAGGCTCGTCGAGAATCAGTATTTCGGGATCGTTCAGCATTGCCTGCGCTATTCCCAGCCGCTGCTTCATCCCACCGGAAAAAGTCTTAATTTTCTTATTCCGTACCTCCGCAAGCCCAACCTCCTTTAAAAGCTCCATGGATTTCTCTTTTGCCGCCCCCTTGGACAATCCTTTCAGGGCCGCGATATAAAGCATAAAACGCCACGGAGTAAAATCCGGATAATATCCGAAATTCTGCGGAAGATACCCGAGCAAATCCCGGTATTCCTCCCCCATATCCCGCACAGGCACTCCGTTCAGCAAAATTGCCCCCTCCGTAGGCGTCTGTATATCACACACCATGCGCATCAGCGTTGTTTTCCCCGCCCCGTTCGCACCCAGCAAACCGTAAACCCCATGCCCCATCACAGTACTGAGCCGGTCTACCGCCAGTTTATTCCCATATTTCTTCGTCACACGGTCTAATCTAAGTTCCATAATATTCGGTCCTCCCGCTCCCTTTCCCTACAGTAACGGACAATCATCCCCGCCAGAAACAGCAGGCTGGCTGCCAATACAAGCCCTGTGCCTGCCGTTTCCAACGCTGCCGTCAGCCTTTCCCAATCCTGCCGGAACAGTATCTGTACGGCCGACATCATACCCCCGGCCCCAATCAAAAGTACATTTCCGTTCCTTGCCGGAAACTGTTCCAATAGGAATAAATACACTCCCGACGACACATTAAAAGGCATCAGCACCAGAAAGCAGACCTGCAGGAAATCCCCGCTTTCCCCATATACCAGCAAAGAAAAGACCGTCAGCGCCGCCAGATCACACATGCCGAACAAAAGAAGTTTCATTTCCGCAACGCTTCTGGTATCATAACGGCAGCTCTTTTCCAGTTCCCACATCTGGTAAAAAACCGCTTTGGACAGCTCATAACCTCCCACCGCCGTAAAGAGGGGTACTATCGCCGCGATTCCTGTCACGGCTGTTTTACCGCCGTACCATTTTGCCCAGTATATGCCGCACAGCAAAAACAGCATTTGCAATACCCAGCTTACCGGATGAATAAATGCCGCTGTCTCCCACATCCTCACCGGGATTTTTTTCTTCCGGCATACGGGCAGATGCAGCACCTGTTCCCGGAATAAGTCCATATCCGCCCGCTTTTTCCCCGCGTCCGGGGCGGGCGCCCTGTTTTCCGCTAAAAAAAACCTTACCGCTTTTCCGTTCCGCATAAGCTTTCTCCTATTCCAGTACCGCATATACATAACTTCAGCCCACTCCCTGTGGAAGAATTTCTGCCCATAATGCAGGTCAGTAATTCTTCCGGGGCTGAGGCTGTGTATATGCTGTTTCATGTTCCATATGTTTCTCCCCCCGCCGCCGCTTTCAGCCTGTCCATCCCGTGTTTCAGGCGCGCTTTGGCGGCTGGCAGGGAAATGCCCAGCAACTGCGCAATTTCCCGGATTTTGAACCCGTGGTAATATTTCAGGATGACCACTTCCCGCTGTGCATCTGTCAGCGCCAGCAATGCCTTTTCTACATAACAGGCATCCTCCGCCCGCCCCAATGCCCGGTCTTCCGTCCCCTGTACCGTCCACACGCCTTCCTCTGCACATACCTCTTTCTCCTTCCTGAAATAATCCACACAGGCATTCGAGGCGATGCGGAATACCCATGCCCGGAACTTGTCCGCATCCACATATCCTGCAAGCCCCTGGATCACATGTAAAAAGGTATCCTGTGTGCAGTCCGCCGCCGCAGTCTCATTCCCCGTCCGATACCAGCAATACCGGAAAATTTCATCATAATACCGCCTGGCCAGGACTTCCCAGGCATCTCTTTCTCCCTGCTTTATCTTTTCCACCAGGCGCTTGTCACTCAGCCCCGCCCATCCGGACGTCCCCACCATATCACCCCGCTTTCCCCGGGCAGATCCATTCCGATTTCCCTCTCTTTTTTTGCATCCACATATATATAACGCTCTGTTTTAGTGAAAAGATGCACCAATTCCCTTCTTTTTTCATATTATATAATAAAAAGCAAAAGGTGATACCCATGCCATACACCATTGCATTAGACGCCGGGCATGGAGGCAGCAATGCGGGCGCGTCCTATAACGGCAGGCTGGAAAAAAATGATGCGCTCCGGCTTACGCTCGCAGTCGGCGGGCTGTTGGAAAACAGCGGCGTAAATGTTGTTTATACCCGCACCGATGATACCTATGACAGCCCTGCCCGCAAAGCGCAGAAAGCCAACGAATCCGGTGCCGATTTTTTCATATCCATACACCGCAACTCCAGCATGTACCCAAACCAGTACAGCGGGATTGAATCCATAGTCTACAACCGCTACGGGGAAGCCGCACGCATGGCGGAAACCATTAATGAAAATCTTCAGACGATCGGTTATGTCAATCACGGCGTTGTTGAACGGACAAATCTGGTTGTTTTAAACCGGACACAGATGCCTGCCATATTGTTGGAAATCGGCTTCATAAATAATAACAATGACAACGCCATTTTTGACAGCCGCTTTGACGAAACTGCCCAGGCTATCGCAGACGGTATTCTGGCCTACCGCCCGGACAATGCATAAAGGGATCTGGCGATGTCCTCCGATTCCATGTCCGCCCGGCAGCGGATCCCATAAGGACAAAATAATAAAACCTGACAGTCTGACTTCATAGATGTCAAACTATCAGGTTTTCCTGCCGGTCATCACCCCGATACCCGGAAACTTCCCTCCAGGCTCCGGTCTTTTGCCAGAGTACTGTACTCCCCGGAACGGTTGTAGGAATCCAGCAGATAACTGCTGCCCTCTGCCGAAAAATCCTCCTGCTTCCCTTCCGCCGCCTCTGCCGTTTCCTTTTCTTCCTGTTCCGGAGAGGACTGCCATTCTTTCCAAAACAGCTTTACCAGGAAGGCATTCTTCCCAAACCGGCGGAAAAACTCCCTGAACTTCCTCCCCTCTTCCCGTCTCCGGAATTTTCCGTCCGCCATGCCCTCCCGGCCGTTCCACTTATTCCTTACCGTTTTTTCTATCCCCTGCACCGTTTTGTTATCCGTTCCGGCGATACCTCCCGGCTCTCCGGTTCCGTTCCTTTGCAGGGAAACTGCCGCTGACGCTATTACCGCCCCGTTTTCCGTCTGCGCCGCCGTCCGTTCCGTTTCCTTCGCATGCGCCGCCGCCCATTCCGCTTCCTTCACATGTGCTGCCGCCCATTCCGCTTCTTTCGCATGCGCCGCCGTCCGTTCCGCTTCCTTCGCATGCAATGCCGCTGTGCCTCTTTCCTCTGCGAGCCTTGCCGCAGCCTGCGCTTTTATTTGGGCCAAAGTATCCGCCGCAGTACCCCCGTCCTGCCCTGCGCCGGCCCACAGCCCGTTTTTCCCGGAATTTCCATACCCGTCACCGCTCCCCCGGATCCCTCCAAACACACCCGCGGATTTGGACAGAAAATTCCTCCACTCCCCGAAAAGCAGCCCCTTGGCTGACAAACCCCCTTCCGGCTTTGCCGCCGGCCCCGGTAAAAACCCCGGGCCGCCCGCCATGGAACCTCCGCTCTTCATTTTCGCGCCAGGATCCCGGTGCAGGCATTTTGTGATGTTATGTTCATGATCATGCGTTCCATAGGAACCGATACCGCCGCTTCCTGTCATAAATACCTGTCCTCTTTCTCCTTCGCAAAACCGATATCGACAAATACATTCCGCTGCTGTATCATATACAGCCCTTTCAGCGCATTATCCTCACTGTCCACGGAAATCCCTATCCGTTTCTTCTCCTTTGTCACAATCATCAGACTGTGCAGCTCCTGGCCCTCCGTTTCCCGGCCAAGCCTGCTGTGTACATCCTCCAGCCGCCTGTATGCCCACACGATATCATTGTAATCAATATAAAGCCATTTGGTAACGCCCCTCTGGAACATATAATACTGCCCGTACCGTATGTTCCCTATGGGTTTTGCCGCAAAGAAGTCCCTTCTGACCACATTTACATCCTGATTCTTCCCGGATGCTGCCGCAAATTCGTAACCTTTCATTTCCTCTCATCTCCTCATACTGCAGCCCGAAAGGTCGCACGCCGCTATCCGATTTCTACTTCTTTTATATGTATATCGGCCAGTTTATCATAACTGCACACCGCCATACTGTATTTTTCCAAAATATCACTGACAGTAAAAAAAGCATTTTCCGTCTTCCCGTCTTTCCGTCTTACCCTTCCGCAGTGCAGCCCTTCCCCGTCCGGTTCCACCACCGTCGCATCCAGCCCCTGCCGCATCCCCTCCCCGGTCAGTTTCATATAAGATTCCTTTACCGCCCACATCCGGTAAAAATTGTCATTGCTGTTCTCTTCCCCAAGGCGCTCCAGAAGAGACTTATCTTCCTCTGCAAAGAAACGTCCTGCCATATCATACTGCATTCCCCGGTGTTTCTGTACGTCGATGCCCACCTCATGGTTGGAAAAAACTCCCGTGACATAATGGCCGGAATGGGAAAGGCTGAAATAAATTTCATCGTAATCCTTAAAAAAAGGTTTCCCATTCTCCCCATAGGTATATGCCAGGGCAAGCGGCACCGCATCCTCCTGCGCGCCGTTACCCTGGCTGATCAGGTTCTTCATCCCCACCTGGATCAGATAACCGGCAAGCAGGCTCCTCTTCCGGTCCTCCCCGTTCCTGCACTGCCAGACCTTTTCCTGCCGTGTCTCATCCACCTTGTCCATATAATCCCAAAAAACGCTTTCCTCCGATAATGCAGCCGTATCTGCAATATAAATATTTAACATTCTCCGCCCTTATTCTTTCTGCCCCCTGCCTTTTACACATAATTCGTCAATTCTTCAATGGATTTTTGTAAAACTCACGGAACTCCATATATCCTTCTTTGTTCAACTGTTCCTTCTGGAACTTTTTATTCTTGTTCATACGCGCCACCAAAACCTGCGTCCCATCCTGCCGTTCCTCCTGGGCCTGCGCAATAATTTTGCAAAGCCCGTCAACGGCAATCCCTTTTTCAATCAAATAAGCGACCTTCCTGTTTTCCTCCGGGATCCGGAATCCGTTTTCCATCATAATCAGGATAATCCGCTCAAAACCGATGGAAAACCCGCAGGCAGGCACATCCTTTCCGGTGAAACGCCCTACCATTTTATCGTAACGCCCGCCGCCGCCGCAGCTTGCGCCAAATTCCGGCATGGCGATCTCGAAGATTGTCCCTGTATAATAGGACATCCCCCTTACCAGCGTCGGATCAAAAACAATCTCAAATTCGGAAGCCTTCGTCGCCTGTACGCTGGCAATGATCTCCTTCAGGCTCTGCACTGTCTCCGATTCCAGCACGCCCTGCCCTTCCAGCCTGTCCGCAAGAAAAACAAGCCCGTCCTCTGCATCCGCCATCCCTTTAAAAAGCTCCAGGTATTTTTCCACGCTGTCTTTCGCAAAGCCGCCCTTTTCCAATTCCGAAGAAACACCCTCCGGCCCGATCTTATCCATCTTATCCAGCGTAATGAAAATCTGGTCATATGCTTCCTCCGGGAAACCGCAATACGCGGCCATTGCCTTCAATATCCGCCGCTCATTGATGCGTATCTGAAACCCCTTAAACCCTAATTTCCCAAGCGTCGTCGTGGTAGCCAGAATCAGTTCGATTTCCGCCAGGTTCGAAGGCTCCCCCAGAATATCGATGTCACATTGCATAAACTGGCGGTAACGTCCCTTCTGCGGATGATCGGCGCGCCAAACATTGCCCATCTGCAGCGCTTTAAAGGGAGAGGGCAATTCATTGGCATGGTTTGAATAATAACGCACCAACGGCACAGTCAGATCATAGCGCAGCCCTCCGTCCACCAAATCTTCCTCTCCCTGCGCCGACGCCAGATCCAGCTTTTCCCCACGCTTCAAAATCTTAAAAATAAGTTTCTCATTTTCCCCGCCCTGCCTGCTGCTCAGGTTCGCGATATTTTCCACACAGGGTGTCTCAATGGATGTAAAACCGAATTTTCCGTACGTCTCCTTAATCACCCCTATTACGTAATCCCGAAGCTGCATCTCCGCAGGCATAATATCTTTCATGCCGGTAACCGGCTTCTTACTAAGCGCCATAATTTCATCTCCTGTTTTCATTTTTATCCCCCGCATACCGCCGCCACGCTTGCGATACTGCACCAATAAATATCTGCATTTAATCGATTTTACACCCTTTTGCAAAGTTTTTCAACTGGTTATCCCCGGATTGGCGTATAAATCGTGATAAGATGTAAATTTGCGGCATTGGTTTACAGGACGGCGCCAGCCCTGCGCCCGGAGGGAATCTTCCGGCTTTTGCAGCTTATTTGGACGGGATTTTTCTAAGGAATTGTAAATAAATAACTGCTGAATAGTGCGCTGGATTTTTCTTCGGGAGTGTTGCTTAAAAATCAGGCGCATAGTGGGCTATGTAACTGATTTTTGAACAATGCTCCCGGAGAAAAAGCCAAGCAATATCAGTAGTTATTTATTTACAATTCCTAAGCAGAAGATGTAAGTCTCTGGCTGCGATCCACAATTTCATAAAAGTCAACCGTACCGTTTATTGACAATACGAACAAAGAAATGATACACTTTATAAAATTCCTCACCACGCAGTTTACAAAGAAAGGGGTAACATGTACAACTTCACAGTAATGCATAGAAATGATCCTGTAGCGGAAGTTTTCGTATCCGACGACCATAAACAGACCAAAATCATAAAGCTTGTGCCGGATTCTGTCATCCAGCCCTTTGGAGGGGACAATCTGTCCCTGGATCGAATATATACATTCCTTAAGAGCCGATGCTATGAAGATGGCAGGGCAGATCTTGACGAAATCCTCAGACAGGCCAACCTGTCCTCCAACAACCCCTGGGAATGGAACCGGATTACGCATGGTGTGACATGGGAAGACCAGCTATGGATTAAGTTTGAAGGCGAAAAAATATGTTGGGAGGATGTCAGATGGAGAGAATAAATGAATATATCCTGTCGCCGGTATGGATAAATATTAAAAATTTGAAAAACGCAAGAACGCCGTTCCCTGCCTACCCACAGGAAACGGCGTTTTTGCCGCATATCCGGTTTTAAAGAGCCCCTAAGCTCTCGCCAGCCCGTCCACACTGAGCACCACGCCTGTAATATAGGATGCCATATCCGAAGCCAGGAAAACAAACGCATTGGCAATATCCTCCGGCTGTCCGATCCTGCGCAGAGGGATCTGCGCAATCATGGGATCAATCACCTCTTTCGGGACGGCGCGCATCATATCCGTATAGGTAATCCCCGGCGCAACCGCATTTACACGGATACCGGAAGGCCCCAGCTCCCTTGCAAGGGACAAGGTCATACCGTTCACCGCAAACTTTGAGGTTGGGTAAGCCATCCCTGCAGGCTGTCCATAAATACTTACCATTGAAGAAGTGTTCAGAATAACGCCGCCGCCCTGTTCCTTCATCCGTTCACTCACGGCCCTGGAGCAGTTGTAAACACTCTTCACGTTCAAATCCATCACCTTGTCAAAATTTTCTTCCGTATATTTGAAAAAGGGCGTACTGTCCGACATACCTGCATTATTCACCAGGATGTCAATACGCCCGTATTTCTGCGCTGCCTGATCAAAGGCTTTTCTCACGTCGTCATAATCCGACAGCCTGGGCCATATGCCTTCCACCACTGCTTCCGGATAGGCTTCCTTAAGCCGGCTGACCGCCTTCTCCGCCGTCTCCTGCCTGCTTCCGCACAAAACTACCGATGCCCCCTCCTTCAAAAAGGCTTCCACCGTAGCATAGCCGATACCCCTGCTGCCGCCCGTAACCACTGCAACCTTGTCCTTTAACAACATACCAATTACCTCCATTCCAAAATTTGAGCGGTCTCGGAAACTCTTTAAAGCCCATATTTCCGCTCTTTTTCTGTTTTTCT
>CANDKY010000126.1 GCA_947385425.1 uncultured Lachnospiraceae bacterium
AAGGAACCTTTTACAATTCAAATGTAAAAGATTCCTTAAGTTAATGACATTGCGATAAATCCACACTTTTCATATTCACGCAGTTTATAAACATTTTAGAAGCATTTGTTGTACCGGTCACCCTAATTTCCGCTGATTCAATATGATATTGATACGGTATCCATGGGCACACTTCAAGATTTGAGAAGTCTCCATCCGGAGTCATATTCTCATTCGGTCTGAAGTTTCCTGTTCCCGTCACCGTCAGTTTTCCATCTGCGTCAATAACCCAGGAAATATCTGAACCATCCTGCTCATTCTTATAAGTACCGCCGGCAATATTTTCCCCAGACTTTTTCACTGAATAATCCGAATGTTCAACCTCCTCCGAAATAATTTCATCTGATGCTGCGTCCTCCCCATCCTGCACAGAACCATCCGTTTCATAAATCGGAATATCTCCATCTATCTCATCTTTCGTACCCTCTTCCTGTTCCATATCTTCTCCCGGCCGCTTTTCTCCTGCATTTTCTCCAGACTCTTCCTTACCCGGCCGCTCCGCCTTCGCCCCGTCATCCTGCCCTGCATCCGCTTCTTCCTTTTCCTTCGGATCGCCTCTCTCCTCACTCTCCGACTTTTCTTCCGATTCTGCATCCGCATTTCTATCCTGCACAAAGCCCGCATCCTCTTCCGCATAAACCGTCATCGGCACAGCATGAAACACCAGAACCATTGCCAAAACAAACGCCAAATATCTCTTCCACATAGTACGCCTTTACTCCTCTCCGTCTAAACACACAAACATCTGCTAAATACAAATATAATCCGGCCCCTTTTTTCTTTTAATCCACTGTCAACGGATGTCCATAGGGAGACGGCTCCTGCCCCACATAAAGCCCGTAGGCGTCGCAGATCCAGTAAAAACCTCCCATATCCACGCGGCACCATTGGTGTGACCACTGGTTCTCATTCACATGCTCATAAGGTATGCCCAGCATATCCAGACACAGCCCTGTTGCCCTGGCACATCCCGCACAGGACGCCGCCCCTGAGACGAAATAGCCGTACGGATCATCATAATGCGGTTCATCCGTCGAATAATACACTTGCCCGGAATCCACCCGGTAACGGATCGTTGCCGCTATTTGATAAAGCTGCTCTTCCCTGTCCATGCCGATGAGGGGCGTGACAATGCCTGCCGCCACATCGTATGCGGCACGGAACTCTTCATCCGTACATTTCTTTTTCAGGTTCTTTAGATGCGGAAGCTGCCCCAAAGGGACAATGCCGCCGAAAGCTGTCTGCACTGAGTTCGTACTGACTGCTGCCTCTGTGTCCGCTATCCCTTCTACGGCTTCGCCGCCTGCCGCACCAGGATAGGCTTTCCGCCCCTCCTTCTGGCCGTAGGTCAAATAATGTTCGTACATGGTCTGGCTGTCCGTCCCCAAAACCTGCACCACATCCGCATAGGTTGCCGCATAGAAAGCCGGGTCAAATTTTTCAGCCGCCTTCACATACAACGGCTCTGAGACTGCTGTCATGCCAAACGCCAGTGCCGCGGCCAACCCGCACATCTGTTTCAATTTCCTTGCGTTTTTTTGTTTTTTCATCTCTTTCTCCTTTCTGAAACGTTTCCGTTTCCGCAGACAGGAACCATTAACCCCATCCTGTTTCCATCATCCTGTTTTGTTCAGAAAAGCCTCCAAAACCATTGGAACCTTTTGCTAATAATTTTGAATTTAACGGTTTTCATGCCACCGTATTTCCCCTTCCCTGCTATCGTCACTTTCGCCGCGCCTCTTTGCAGGTTATTGATATAACTCCCCTCTACTACTTCATAATCTGTGCCAAATCTTAACTCGGAACCCGAAAGTTTAACGGTAATGTCATCCCGATCCAAAGTGATTTCCCTGCCAGTATAAGACTGTGGTACACTGGTGATTTTCGCTTTGCTGAAGTCTTCCGGCGTAATCTTGTAGACAGCTTCCAGTTCCCCGGAATAAGCGCCTCTGCCCGTCACCTTTACTCTGACTTTTTCGCCAACACTTAATTTATCTGCTTTATCCAAGGGTGTTCCATTTTCCCGCATGTATATAACAGTTTTGTCATAATCTTTGCTGGGAACGAGCTTTTTTCCGTCCGCATCCACCAAAACCGGCCTACTGATATAATTTCCGGGTTTATCCGTAAATCCTATATCAGCAGCCCGTAGGGCAACTGGAAATTCTCTGTCGTTCAATACCTTTCCTACAATCGTAAATGTCTTTGATATGCTACCTTTGAAATTTCCTTTCCCTATAACCGTTACGGTAGGGAGTTTTCCCGTCCCTGCCGTGGTAGGCACCTTATTATTCTTGTAAGAAAGAGTGTAATCTGTTCCTTCCGCCAGCTTTTTCCCCGCAAAGGTCAATTCGACCTTTGGCTTACTGCCCCCTTTTAGATATTTACTGGTAATCTCTGCCTGTAATCCTCCAATTCTATTTGCAGTGTCCTCTTTCAGGTTGTAGGCATTAATGCGGAAAGTTTTCTTAATACTTCCCGTGTAGGCATTGATCCCCTTTATGGTGACCGTTCCTGTCCCCACGTTCAGGTTATTTGCATATGTAATCTGATAGTCTGTCCCATTTTTTAACGAAATTCCATCTACAGACAACGATACATTCGGCTCCAGCTTTAAACCGTTGTACGTTTGCGCAGAAATTTTGTTTACCTTCGCCTTTTTCAAGGAAGTTCCTATGATATTGAAAGTTACTTTTTTCGTTCCGGCATAATCACCCATTCCCGTCAGAATAGCAGTCGCCTTTCCTGCTGCCTTATTATTCCTATAGGTAACGGTGTAATCCGTATTTTTCATGAGTGGCGTATTTTTCAGGATAACCGACAGTTCCGGTTCAATCACGCTTCCTGTGTAGGGCTGGTCCGGTATCTTCTTTACAATTACTTTACTCAGCAGGATATTTTTTGTAATTGTAAGCTTAACGATTCTTGAACCGGCATAATTGCCTCCCCCTTTCGCCGTCAGAAGAATATCATAGGTTCCCGGCGCACAGTAGGCTTCCTTAATGCCACGCGACAGATCGGGATAGGAAACGGTAAAATCCTTATTCCGGGATAATTGTTTTCCCCTGTAACTTATGGACGGAAGCTTTTTCTGCACTTTACCAGTATAAGCGACTGTAATGCTGTCACAGACAATTTCAGAATCGTTCAGACTGACACGTCGTATGGTAAATGTTTCCGTCTCCGTTCCTGCGTAGTTACCTTTTCCCTTAACTACTATAGTGGGTGCCTTTGAAGAAGCAGATGCTTCTCCTGCTTTTGTATTATTTTTATAGGCAATGGTATAATCCCGCCCCTTTTTCAACCGCATCTTACCGTCATAGACATGCGCTTCCGGTTTTATGGGTTTGCCAGTATAAGGATAATCACTGACTCCGGCAATCCAGAGGCCTGATGGAATGATGCCCGATGCGGGAATATCTTCATCCAAAACATCACCATAATCATCGTCCAATATCCAGCCTGCATACAATATAATATCCGAGGTTACAGTATCTGTATCAAACTGCCAGCGGATCGTACATTTATTATCCTTAAATCATCCGATAAACCGGTATCCGTCGGCTGTTGGTGCTTCCGGTGCAGATATCCTGCTGTTCTTTTTCACATCCGTGTATGCTTCCGGTGCAATGCCATGGTTTAGAGTATCGAAACTAACACGGTAAAATTTCTCTGCTCCGTTTTCTGTCCATCCCGCGTATAAGGTGATATCATCCTGTACCGTATCTACCGCAAAGTCCCATTTGGTTTCACAGCTTTTCTCCTTATACCAGCCGATAAAGATATATCCATCGGCTGTGGGTAAGGGCGGTTCTTCAACTTTGCTCCCTGCCTCCAGTTCCATGTCTGCCACTGGTACGGTTCCATGCCCCTGCGTATCAAATGTGACCACATAGATAGTTATCTCATGGTAGAACTTTGCTTTTAAGTTAACGTCATCTTTGGCAGTAAACTCATACACCCTTGACCCGGTTAATAATACGTCATCCCGATACCACCCGCCAAACCGAAAGCCCGATTCCGGCATAGCTGTCAAAACGGCCGCGTCTCCGCGGATATATCTTCCTGCACCCAATACCGTACCGCCTGTCCCGGTATCTGCCTCAATCACACAGGTAATATCCACACCACCCGCGTCTTCAACCGGAATATATTCGTTCGATACAATCTCTCTTCCATCCAATGTACGCATCACCATACGTTCAGATAAAGTATCCGGCATATCCAAAGTTAGCACCGTGTCCTCAGACAACGGGATGTCATAAAAATTCACACGACCCTTCGGTTCATTCCCTATATCATACTCTTCAATACTACAGCCTAAAATCCCATAATCCGTCCCGGATATCGTAAATGTCAATTTCTCATTCGTCCAAGAATTGATAACCTTCGCTTCTCCATCCTCTTCGATACGGATTGCGTCCGTATACCAAATATCATCCTCCCCGACATAACCAAGCTGATCACCGTTTTCATTCCAGACAGAAATGCTGACCGGACAACTGAACCATGCACGCCATGTTTTCTGCAACCAATCTTCCTTGAGCTCACCAGCCATATATTGCATATACGCTTTACTTAACTCTTTAAAGGCTTTCTTGAGATTCTTTACTGCTTTTTTTACGATTCTGTCCCCGGCAGTCTGTTCATCCAACTCAAGCGTCTCTATTTTTTCCAGCAACTTTCCAGCCGCACCCATATCGCCGCCTCTGATTTTTTCTATAAACTTATAATACTCATGGCAAGTCGACAAATTATTGTACAAATTGCCGGCACCACTTTGATTGATCTGAGCCAAATATTTACTTAAATGCTTTTTTAACCATTTTTCCGTAAAGGATGAAACGGATTGTCCCAAAATATCCTTAGCAACTGCCGAATATATATTAAAGTGGGCCTCATATCCCAAATCTTCTAACTGGTCATAAAACTCCCCTATAATTTTCTTACACTCTGCCTTTGTGGAACAAATAACTACATTATATTTTTTATTTGGTTTATCTTTCTTATAACAGGTAATCGTCCCGATTCTTGCCCTGCTAAACTGAAGTTCCGACACCACCATAGTCATATTTCCGAATGTATAATCTTCGGTTGAACTTGACAAAGCATTTAAAACTGTATTTACCATATTCTTTTCATTTAAACTTCCATTGAAATCCATTTTGCTGGAAGTATGCTCACCAAAATAAGTGGCATATGCCATATACACATCACTTTTACTCCAATCTTTAGGGAAAGTCGCCTCAAACGAGAGGTGTTTGCTGGAAGATTTTTTATCTTCCTCCTGCAGTTTATTGGCAACGGCCGCAATCATGGCGTCTTTTTTCCCCGAATCCGAAGCCGCATACTTGTAAAGGCAATCCTTTACCGCTTCAATATAGGCATCATACTCTTTCTCCCATTGATCACCATAATAGTCTAAAAGTTCCTCCCCGTCTTTTGGTTGTGTCGGTACTTGATAAAATGACTGCTTTTCATTCGTTTTTTTGCCAGCACAGATAATGGCACATCTCGCGCTCCTGCCATCAGAAAGGGTCAGCGTAAGGGAGCCATATCCTAATGTGTTTCCGGTTCCGCGAACAGTAGCAAAGGCATAAGTAACATCGCCCAACTGCCCGCCGCTTGTGGATATAATCTTTGCAACATTTTCATCGTTACTTGTCCAAGTGAAGTCATTATCTGAAAGATTTCTTCCGTTTTCGATCTTTGCCATAATACAGACATCATAGTCAGTGTAGACGCTGTAAGGGGAATCAGTGAAACAAATGTCACTGATTGCTGGTTTGTCTGGACCGAAGCTTTTGTAATGGATGATAGCGTTAGAAATAGAATCATTGCCACTGTTTATTGAAATGATTGCCCATTCTTTTTCGTTACCTTGATAATAGATATCAGCTAGATTGTTGCAATTACAAAACGCATATGTATCTATTTCTTTTATGCTATTCGGAATTACTACACTACTTACACAGCTCTTCTGACTTTCACTTGCACATATATAAGAAGGTATCCTTTCTATCCCCTCGGCAAATATAACCTCTTTCAAATATGTGCAGCCCGCCAGTGCTCCATTAATCTCACCATACCCACCCTGATAACCGCTGTTTTTTATAGTGGACGGGATTTTAATACGCTCAATTGAAGTATTTCTTACCATATATCCACCAAGGTACGTTACCCCTTCAGGTATTTCCAAAGTTTCCAACGATGTACATCCACTAAACAAATAATCCCGCAGTTCTTTTACACTTGAAGAAAGTTCAACTGATCGAAGGGATGTGCATCCAGCAAATGCACTTGCCTCTAAACTTGCTGACCAATTCGGCTCATCATTATAACTGATAATCACCTTTGTTATCGATGAACAATTATAAAATGCCTTTTCTCCTACTTTCTTAACCGTTTTAGGAATATTTATGATTCCTGATAGATTTCTACAATAATGAAATGCATAATCACCTATCTCTTTTATACTATCAGGAATTATTATCTTCTCAATATAGCTCGTCTGACTTTCACTTGCGCATATATAAGAAGGTATCCTTTCTATCCCCTCTGCAAATATAACCTCTTTCAAATATGTGCAGCCCGCCAGTGCTCCATTAATCTCACCATACCCACCCTGATAACCGCTGTTTTTTATAGTGGACGGGATTTTAATACGCTCAATTGAAGTATTTCTTACCATATATCCACCAAGATATGTTACCCCTTCAGGTATCATAAGCTCTCTTAGAGAAGTGCAACCATCAAATGCATACAACTCAATGCTAGTTACACATTCAGGTATCGTTATACTAACTAAACTACTACACCCTTTAAACGCACTATCTCCGATAGATGTCACTTCAATCCCATTAATCTCACTGGGAATCACTGCTTTTGTAACACTAACATCACAATCCGTAATAGTTCCGCAACTCTCATTAAAATATATATTCCCCCCCGTAACCGTATAGGCAATATCCGTTTCCTTACTGTATACAACCTCCGTCTCCGACACTACTTCTTCTACCGTATCTTCGTTGTCCTCTTCACTTTCCATTATCTCTTTCTCTGTAACTTCTTCATTATTTTCAGTTTCATCCAGAGCAGGCTCTCCATCATGTATCCCATCCCCTGCATGCTCCTGATCCATGCTTTCAGGCAGTGCTAATTCATCTCCTGTACTGCCGCTCTCGGACGGCTTGTCTTTATCATACGAATCATCTCCTTCTTCTACAGACTCACCCTTATCCTCCGTACTATCTTGCTCACCGCTCAGATTTCCCTGCTCACCCACATCGCTTTCTTCCCCAGCAGAATCATCCTGCACCTCTGCTCCCATCTGCATGAATGAGTAATCCCCCATTCCTTTTTCTTCCCCTGCGTTGTTTTCCGCAAGGATAGCATCATTGCCGCCATCACTTACAGCATATTCCTCCTGCCACATCTCGCTTGCCATGGCCTGAAGTCCCATCGGACCCGCATCCGCAAACAGCACCGCCAAACATAATACTCCTGTCAACAACCGTCTTTTTTTCTTCCTTTCATTCCAGTTCCCTCCCACTTTTTATTTTGTAGCGTATATATCCTGCTCTGTTTCACAAAGTAGACTTTTTGAAACAGTTTCTATATAATGGAAGCAGGCATAATTTCCTGCAATTTTCTTATCAAAAAAGGCTGTTTACGGCTGTTTCATGTTGTCTACAATTTGCGACAATTTTCTCTGCTTTTATCATCCTGCTCCAGGCACCTTCGGTAAAAAGTCGTATGATTCATCCCCAAAGCGTCCGCCGCTTTCCTGAGGGAAATCTTTCCGTCCTTCCACATCCGGCAATATGTCTCAAATCCCTCCGGCAGCTGCTGTTTCTGACATCCGAAACATACGCCCTTCCGTTTTGCCGCGGCGATCCCTTCCGCCTGGCGCTGCCGGATCAACGCCCGCTCCGTCTCCGCGACATACGCCAGTATCTGCAGCACCAGATCGGATATGAACGCTCCTGTTAAACTCTCATGCCGGTAATCGGTATTCAAAAGCGGCATATCGATCACCTGTATATCGGCGCCGATCCTTTTGGTAATCATTCTCCACTGCTCCAGAATTTCCTCATAATTTCTTCCAAGACGGTCAATGCTCTTTACGATGAACACATCTCCTTTTTTCAGTCTTTTTAACAATCGGGAATACTGCGGCCTTGAGAAATCCTGTCCCGACATTTTGTCCAGATAAATATTTTCCCTCCTGATCTTCTGCTCCTGCATCGCGAGAATCTGTCTCTCCGGGTTCTGATCCTTTGCGGACACCCGGACGTACCCATAACGTTCCATATCAGCCTGCCTCCTTTGTCATCGCCGTTTATCCTGCTTTTCCGACAATTTTCAAATGCCGGATATACAAATTATAAAATGCAGACGAATGAAACAAACTTTCCGCCTTTTTCACTTGCAAAAATATGTACTTAAAATAAGTTCATCAGAGACATTATAACGCAAAACAGACTTAAAATAAACTCAAAATAAGTCATAAATTACAGGAGTTTGTCATGGAAAAAAATAAACATCTGGGATTACGGATTGATACAGATACACACAGGAAACTGAAAAGCCTTGCGGAATTTGACGGACGTTCCATCAACGGAGAAGTCCTGTATTTAATCCGGCAGGCAATCCTGCAGCATGAACAGACACATGGAAAATTAGGGTAGGCAGGTACAATTTTGATCTGCTTTTGTATACGGATCACCTGTCCGATCTTCCCAAAATCAAAAAAGCATAAAATGTAGAATTTCAGAAAACATTGACGCGTTTTAGTGCTGTTTTTAATTGAAAATACATTGATTTCTACATGAATATAGATTATACTGGGATCATCACCTGAAAGGAGGAAGGATCCTTGTATCGGAAAATCACGGATTATTTAAAAGCATGGAAGGAAAGCAGCCGCCGCAGGCCTTTGATTCTGCAGGGCGCCCGGCAGGTAGGCAAGACCTACTCGATACTGGAGTTTGGACGGAATTTCTACGAAAATGTGGCCTATTTTAATTTTGAAACGAACCCCGGGCTTAACAGGACCTTTCAGGAAGACATCAGTCCCGCCTACCTGATACCGATTTTATCCCACATCGCGGGCCAGACCATCGTCCGGGAAAAAACACTGATTGTGTTTGATGAAGTACAGCTTTGCGAGAGGGCTCTGACTTCCCTGAAATATTTCTGCGAAGATGCTCCGGACTATCCGGTCATTGCGGCCGGCAGCCTGCTGGGAATTGCGGTAAACCGGGCTGATTTTTCCTTTCCGGTCGGCAAAGTGGAGATCAAAACACTATACCCCATGGATCTGGAAGAATTTATGCTTGCAATGGGCGAAGGCGCCCTTGTGGAACGGATAAAGACAAGCTTCCATTCGGATACCCCGCTGCCTTCTGCGCTTCATCAGGCCGCCATGCAGCTCTACCGGCAGTATCTTGTCGTGGGAGGCATGCCGGAATGCGTCATGCTGTTCGCAGATACAAAGGATTACATTCTGATCCGCCATACTCAGGATACCATTCTCGCAGGCTACCTGAATGATATGAGCAAATATAACAACCGGAACGAAATCAAGAAAACACGGCTGGCCTATGATAATATTACCGTACAGCTTTCCAAAAAAAATACCCGTTTTCAATATAAGCTGCTGAAAAAGGGCGGGCGGGCTTCGGAGTTTGAAAACGCCATTGAATGGCTCTGCCTGTCCGGCATCGTGTCACAGGTATACCGGGTGGAACAGATCCGAAAACCGCTGGAAAATTACCGTGATATCGACGCCTTCAAAATCTATGTATCGGATCCGGGACTGCTCTGCGCCAAAAAAGACCTGATTGCCGGTGACATTCTCTATATGACAGACGATCTCAACGATTTCAAAGGCGGAATGACTGAGAATTACGTAAATGTACAGCTTACCGCCAACGGATATCGTACTTATTACTGGGAATCTGCGCGCGGCGCGGAGATTGATTTTATCATCCAGCGCGGCGGCAGACTGATCCCCCTTGAAGTCAAATCGGCGGACAACACGAAAGCCAAAAGCCTGAAAGTATATATGGACACCTGGCATCCAGATTATGCGATCAAGCTTTCGACAAAAAATTTCGGCTTTGAAGACAGAAAGAAGATTGTCCCTCTCTACGCCGCATTCTGCATCTGATGTGCACAAAAGCAACGCCGCCTACTTCAAAGCGGCCGCCAGACGCATAATCTGTTCCGCTGTCTTTCTGATATTCTGTCTCGCCGTCTCCGGCTCCATCGCCTCCTCCAGCGTCGCGACGCCGCGGAGAATCGGGAAGAACGCGTCGATCCCGTGTTCGTTGCATGTTTCCGCGCCGTCCGCCACCGCGCCCGCCAGGGCGATCACTTTCGCACCGTGTTTTCGGGCCAGCTTCGCAATCCCCGCCGGCGCCTTTCCCATGGCGGTCTGGGCATCCAGACGTCCTTCCCCGGTAAAGACCAGAGCCGCGCCTTCGATCGTCTGTTCCATCTCCACCGCGTCCATCACCAGCTCAATTCCCGGCTGCAGCTCTCCGTTTAAGAAAGTCAGAAACGCAAATCCAAGCCCGCCGGCCGCACCCGCTCCCGCGCTTTCCATATAATCGGTCCCCGTGCATCCGGCGCACACCTCTGCGTAGCCTGCCATGGCGGCATCGAGCTCCTCTCTCATCTCCTCCGTCACGCCTTTCTGGGGACCGTAGATATAAGTGGCGCCGTTCGGACCGCACAGCGGATTCGTCACATCGCAGGCAATCCGGAAGCTGCATTCTTTTAACTCCGGAAGTACGCGGTCCGTCCGAACCGAAACCACCTCTTTTAACGCCCCTGCTCCGATGCCCGCAGCTTCTCCCCGGGCATTCAGAAATTCATAGCCCAGCGCCGTCAGCATGCCGATCCCCCCGTCGTTGGTGGCGCTTCCGCCGATCCCGATAATAAAGTTCCGGCAGCCTCCGGCAACCGCATCCTTTATCAGTTCTCCCACTCCGTATGTGGTGGCGTCCAGCGGACGTCTCTCCTTCCCAACAAGAAGAATGCCCGCCGCGGCCGCCATCTCCATGATCGCCGTACGGGTCCCGCGGATTACGCCGTAGGAGGCCTTCACCGGCGTCCCCAGAGGGCCGCGCACTTCCGTCTGAACCAGCTCTCCCCCCAGGCCTTCCGCAAGCGCTTCCGTCGTCCCTTCCCCGCCGTCCGCCAGCGGCCTGACGATCACTTCCGTATCCGGAAGCGCCCTCAGGATCCCTTCCCGCACGGCTCTGCCGGCTTCCATGGAAGTCATGCTTCCTTTGAAAGAATCCATCGCCACTACTACCTTCATCCTGTCTCTCACCTGTCCTTTCTGAACATTTACGCCCAAATGATTCTGTTGTTTTCTGCTCCTCCTTCGGTTTTCCGGCGTTTCGCCGTTCCCCTCGGCGCCTTACGGCCGGCTCCGTTCCTCTTACAGAAACTATAACGTCTTTTCTGTCCGTTGACAATCCCTTTTTCCTTGTACTGTCAGGAAACGCCTGCACTGCCCCGCCGTCTGATGAAAGCCAAAACTGACAGACAAGTAAAAAAGAACAAAAGAGAAACGCCGCTTCGCAGATCATTGCACACCTGTTTTGCAGCGTCCCTCTTTTATTTTGGAAAAAGCCGAACGTTCTTTCCGGTCATTTCATCCCCGATCCCCGTCTCCTGCGGCAGAAGATGGGATTCATTTCTCACATCCGCAGCCGGAGGCAGAACCGCCTTTCGCGATCCCAGTGTCAAACTCCGGATTCATAATATAGAAGTTTTTGGAATCCAGATGCTCCTGCGCAATCCGCAGCGCCTCGCCGAAACGCTGGAAATGCACAACCTCCCGCGCCCTCAAAAAGCGGAGCGGATCCGCCACGTCGGGATCCTTCACAACGCGCAGCAGATTGTCATAGGTTGTGCGGGCTTTCTGCTCTGCTGCAATCATATAAGAACAACTTTTGATTAAAAGTTCCAGTGAATTTCAATCGGAACGTCCCTTGTTCCCGGAATACGCTTGCCAACGGATATATAATCAATCAGCGTTTCCACGATTTCACGGGTAAGGTGTTCCAAGTTGGTGTATTGTTCAATCAGTTCACGGCGATTATCACCCGCCGCTATTTTTTCTTCAATTTCGGATAACTGTTTTTGTCCGTCAGCAATCACACGCTCCAAACGGTCGCGGTCTGCGGTAAACTCCTTTGACATTTCCACATAATCGCTTTCGGATATTAAGCCCTTTACCTTATCCATGTAAAGCTCCCGAATACCTTTTGAATATTCTGCAACCTTTTTTTCATAGACTGCTATATCAGAAAGTAGGCGGTTTTTTTGTCCCTGCAAGTTATCGCTAAATTCAATATTCTGCTCTAACTCGTCTTTGTCAAGATACTCCGCAGCTAAACGGTTAAGCTCGTCAATTACAAGCTGTTCCAATTTATCAACGGAAATAAAGGAACCAATACAAGCGTCTTTGGCTACATGGCGGTTTGAGCATTGCAGATAGTGTCTGCCCCGATTTTTGGAAGAGCGCATAGTATAACCGCAGTTGGCACACCGGGCTTTTCTTGCGAATAAACCTATTGTACCAATATCAAAGGGCTTTGCCCTCTGTGAGATTAACGCCTGTACTCTGTTCCATAGCTCACGGTCAATGATTGGCTCATGGGTTCCCTCCACAATATACCATTCACTTTTGGGGCGGGGTTTGTTCTGCTTTGTCTTGTAAGACACGCTGCCATATTTGCCCTGTACCATATTTCCGATATAGATTTCATTTATCAGCATATCAGAGATAGCGAAGTATTTCCAAAGAGTGCTGTTTTTGGTTTTGGGCTGCTGGTAGCGTAAACCATGTAAACGCTTATATTCAGTTGGATTTGGTATGCCCCGGTCATTGAGCATACGGGCGATTGCAGTTTTTCCGTAACCTTG